>JACDHG010000215.1 GCA_013821195.1 Propionibacteriales bacterium | reverse complement strand
GTCGACACACTCGTCGGGGTGGATGTAGAGCATGCGCTGGCCCTCGTAGATGCAGTCGACAGGACACTCGTCGACACACCCTCGATCCTTCAGATCCACGCACGGCTGTGCGATGACGTAGGTCACCGTTGTCCTCCTCGATCACGGGGGCGTCACCACGCCGACACGTGGGGAGCCCGCTTGCACGAACTAGTATCTACGCTCCACTATCTGCAGCCGAACCCAGGTCCAGCTGACGGGAGATCCCGTGCCCTTGAACCGTGACCACGTCGGCCAGCGCGTGATCGTACGGCGCCTGCTCCCGGGTGAGACCGGGCCGAGCGGCGGCCCCGCCATGACCGACGTGCTCGGCGTCCTGGCCGCGTTCGACAGCTCCTCGCTCGCGGTCGAACGCGACGACGGTGAGCTCGTCACGATCCTGCGGGCCGACCTCGTCACCGGGAAACCGATCCCACCCCGCCCGGTGACACGGATGCGGATCAGCGCCGCCGCGTTGCAGCGGATCTGCGCGGCCGGCTGGGTTGCACCCGACCACGAGCAGCTCGGCGACTGGCAGCTGAGGGCGGCGGCGGGGTTCACCAACCGAGCCAACTCTGTGCTTACCACCGGTGACCCGGGCGTCCCGCTTCGCACCGCCCTCGACCAGGTCGAGGCGTACTACCGCGACCGGGGCCTCCCCCCGCTGGCCCAGGTGGTCGACGGGTCGACGCAGCTGGGCAGGCTGCACGATCTCGGCTGGCGCGAGGCTCGGCCCGACGCGGGTGCGATGGTCCTGGTGACGTCAGTCGCTCGGGCCCGCCGCCTCATGCCTGCGCCCCCAGGCACCGGTGACGTCGTACTCCGTGACGAGCCCACCGGCGACTGGCTGCGTCTCTACGGCCGGACCGCCGGCCATCCCGAGGCAGTGGTGCGGTCCGTGCTGACAAGTGGCAATGCCGTCATGTTCGCCGAGCTGGGCTCGCCCGCGATCGCGATCGGTCGCGCCGTCGTCACTGGTGACTGGGTGGGCCTGTACGCCGTGGAGGTGGCCGCAGACCATCGCGGGCAGGGAGCTGGGTCAGCGGTGGCGTCAGCGTTGTTGTCGTGGGGCGCCAGCCTTGGCGCCCTGTCGGCATACCTGCAGACGCGGGAGGACAACACGACGGCACATCGTGTGTTCTCTCGCTTCGGATTCGAGACCCATCACCTGTATCGCTATCTCAGCCCGGTGGCCTGACGACAGCGATCAGCGGCAGCGGACTGCGGGTTGCGACTGGTACCGGGTGTGAGTGGTCTCCACCCGACCTGGGCCGTCACCGCGCGACAGCGTGCGGCTTACGTCGATCTGGAAGCCGGCTGCGCCTGGTTTCGGCGTGCACTCGGGTCCTTCTAGCTCGATGACGGCTGGCTCGACGACGTCGTAGCGTTGCGAGGACGCGACAGTCACGTTGAGGTACGGCGAGCTCCACAGCTCGACGTGCAGCTCACCGATGCCACCGCCCAAGGGCGCCGCATTGGCCCGCACCAGCACCCCGTACGGGGTGTCGTTCCTGATGACCAGGTCCGAGCCGGGCACCGAAAGGGTGGCATCCAGCCCGGGAGTCGACGAGGAGACATAGACAGGGCTCGGGGTCCGCTCCACCACGGTCAGACCTGCCCTGAATGCGGCCTCGTAGATCGCCGACGCGGACAGAGTCGAGGTGCGGAGGTGACGTCGCACACTGACACGGTCTCGGAGACTGACGGTCTCGCCCGGTGGCAAGAGCAGTCGGTGCAGCTGACGCGCGGCTACTGTCCCATCCCCGGGGGTCTCCTCCTCGTATCGCACGACCCGGCTGACCACGGGTGTGGTGATCGCGAGCATCCTCGCCTGCTGCGTGGTGAAGCCTGGTCGACTCGGCGACGTACGCACCGCGGCATTCCGCTTCTCCGCGTTGCGGGTCACCGCTTTGAGAACGGCGGTGGCCCACTGAGCCTTAGAGAATTCGACGCCGGCTTGACTCGGGCGGATGACGGTTCTGTCGCCCTCGAAGAGGATCCGCGCATCGACCGGTTGGTTCGGCAGCGAGTCGATGACGCCCCGGGAGCGGGCGCCGAGCGCGGCTGCGTCGACATCGAGGCGGAGCCCACCATCGACAGCTTTCGCGCGCAACGCGGGCCCGAAGACGCGCGGCAGCAGCCTGACGACCTGGTCCGTCACGCGGAGTCGTATCGGGGCTGACAATGCCGAATCAGCGACGCCGGAGACGAACCGTGTCGCCTCGCTGGACGTGACGTCGGGCTCGACGGCAGCCAACGGAAGCGACACCGAGCTCCGACGGGACAGCAGTGCCCCTCGTAACTTCTCCGCGGCCCTCGTGCTGTTCAGCCGGCGACCCTGCACCGCGAGGCTGACCTGAGGCTGCCCGCCGCCGAAGGACACCGTGGCATCGGTCGGCCGGCGCTTGACCGACGTATCGATCACCCGCAGAGCCGCGCGCATCTCATCGGCGTTCACGACGATCACCGGGCTGACATCTCCGCCGCCCGAGACGACGTTGAGCATGTGGCGTGGGTCCCAGCTCCCCCCCGCCAGGGCCTCGTCGACAGTTGCCTCGATGTCCAGAGTGAGGCCGCTCTCCTGCGGATCGAGCACGAAGCTGCGGCCAGCGACCGTGGCCTTCACAGGCTTCTCGATCCTCGGCACAAGCTCGGACTGCAGCACGGTCCGGGCCTCCCCCGACGTCATCCCGCCGATGTCCACACCGGCGACCGTGGTGTCAGCCGGCAGCCGGTCCCCGACAAGGACGTGCCCGACCGCGTAGAGCGAGCCGAGAACCAGGCCGAAGATGAGGATGAACAGGGTGGCGAAGCGCAGGTCGTGTGTCTTCGGTAGGTCGTCGACATAGATCCGGCGTCTGGGCCACAGCCTCATGAGTTCCAGCCTCCCCAGCCGGCTGCCACGATGACCGCCGCCGTCGCGAGCAGCATGAAGGCGTACCCGAGCGTGTCAGCGATGACGATCAGGTCTCCGCCCGGTCCACCTGCCAACAGGAACGCCAGACCGACGATCCACCCCGCGGCCACGGCGAAGCTGAGACTGCGCGCCATCCCCCTTGCGATCCACACGGCGGACCCGGAGCCGGCGACGCTCAGCGCGAGGCCCCAAGGGATGGAAACGGGTCCGGGCCGCCACACAGCGCGCGACACCCACGCTGCCATGATCGCGACGATCACCGCCCCCGCTGCCAGGAGTACGTGCGCCACGACACGGCTCACCCGCGTCGTCTCAGCGGTAGCGCTCTTACTACCCGCACTGCTCACGCGATCGCTCCCGACCGGCACGGTCGCGGCTCGCTCACCCAAGCCCCGCGAAGAGGTCGGTCTCCCTGTCGCCGTTGGACGACCGTACGGCCGTTCCCTTGACCAGGCGGTAGAACTCCGTCGCCCACACCTGGTTGCCGATGTTGTTGGACAAGGCGAAGAACGGGCCGTCAAGGCTGATCTGGGTGGCGTGGGCGGCCATCGCCTTCAACTTTGCATCCACGTGGTCGTCGCCGTCGATCTCGGTCGTGATGAGGTCGTCCGGTGTCACGAACGGCGGCAGCTGCCCCTCGGGATCCATGCCCTCGAACGTCGTCGTGTCGCCGCCGGCGCGCAGCTGGCGCAGCCCCTCACGCATCCGGCTCTCCGACATGGAGTTCCAGTAGACCTTGCTGATGTCCCACGGCTCACCGAGGTCCCGCCGGTACGACGGCGCGGCGGCCAGCACGCTGCCGTACATCGCGACGCGGTGGGCCTGGATGTGGTCGGGGTGCCCGTACCCGCCCACCTCGTCATACGTGAGCAGGACCTGGGGACGGACCTCGCGGATGATGCGGACGAGCTCGGTGCTCGCCTCGGTGAGGTCAGCCCTCCAGAAGGTGTCGTCGCGAACGTCGGCCGGCGGGATCGCGAAGCCTCGCTCGTCGGTGGCCATCCCGGTGTCCCGGTAGCGACCGGCACCACCGAGAAACCGGTGGTCCGCGACACCGAGCAGCTGCATGGCGTCGGTGAGCTCACCGACGCGGTGACGGCCGAGAGTGTCCTCCTGGTCGGCAGCCAGGTGGGAGAGGTCACCCACGAGGATCTCGCCCTCCTCGCCGAGCGTGCACGTCACCAGGGTGACGTGGGCTCCGTCTGCCGCGTACTTCGCCATGGTTGCGCCGTTGCCGATGGTTTCGTCGTCGGGGTGCGCGTGGACGAGGAGGAGCCGCCGGTCTGGCGGCGTGGATGCCGTCATGGCGACAGCCTACGTGTGAGGGGTCTCGGGATCGTCGGCCTCCGGCTGGTGGTGGTCGGCCGTCAGGGGTCCGGCGGGCTCTTCCGGCGACGAGGCGAGTCGGGCAGGTTCACCGGCGGGGCTGCCTGCGCTGTCGTCAACGGCTCGACCACCTCGACCCACGCGTCGACGTGCTCGACCAGCTCCTCGACCTCGTCGGCGGGCGCATCCGTATGGACGACGTGGACGACCGCCTCGGCGTCGTCGTCACCCGCGAAGAGCTCACGGCGCACACCGGCGCCGTAGCCAGCCGTCAACAAGGTGCCGACGAGCCTGTCGGCGTCGTCGCTGTGGTGGCACGTCACCTGCAGCGCCATGGCACTCCTCCATCCGTCGTCGCCCGCCATTGTGCACTCTCACCCGACTACCGGCCAGCTCCCAGGCACCAGCTCCGCAC
>JACDHG010000214.1 GCA_013821195.1 Propionibacteriales bacterium | reverse complement strand
GCCGCGTCACGGGGTGTCGGACTCGATCGCTGAGGCCCTCGGACTTCACGACGTCAAGCCGCTCGTGGCGGCCCCTGCTGACCCGCTCGACAAGGTCGTGACGTTCGTCCCACCAGGCGACGCCGTCGCGATGATCGATGCGCTGGCGGCAGCCGGAGCAGGGGCGATCGGCGACTACGACCGGTGTGCGTTCGTCAGCACCGGCGAGGGGACGTTTCGGCCCGGCGACGAGGCCGACCCGACGATCGGGACCCGCGGCAGGACAGAGGCGGTTGCCGAGAGCCGCGTCGAGATGGTGCTGGCGCGTGCACGTCGCGGGGCCGTCGTGAACGCGCTCCGGGCCGCACATCCCTACGAGGAGCCTGCGTTCGACGTCCTGGAGCTCGCGTCGTGGGAGGGGGACCGCGGGCACGGCCGGGTCGGTGAGCTGGCGGAGCCCGTGGCTCTGGGCACGTTCGTCGACATCGTGGTGGAGGCGCTGCCCCAGACAGCGGTCGGCGCGCGGGTGGCCGGCGACCTCAGCCGCGACGTACGCCGGGTGACTCTGGCCGGTGGCGCCGGGGACTTCCTGCTCGACGCTGCGCGAGCCTCCGGAGCCGACGTCTACGTCACCTCGGATCTGCGGCACCACCCGGCCTCGGAGTTCCGTGAGCACGACGGTCCGGCGCTGGTCGACGTACCCCACTGGGCGGCGGAGTGGATGTGGCTGCCCGTGCTCGAACGCGAGCTGTGCCACCGCCTCGCCGCCGCCGGAACGACAGTTGAGACAGCGGTGTCGCGGATCTGCACCGATCCATGGAACCATCGGGTCGCCAGCCGGCGCGAGACTTGAGCGACGCCCGGACAATGGACACCCCACACACCGATGCAAGGAGCCGACGCTGAAAGCCGATCCGTTCGCCCAACTGAAGCTGCTGGACCTGCAGGCGGTGGACGCGCAGCTCAGCCAGCTGGACCACCGGCTCGAGACCCTGCCGGAGGCGGTCGCCCTCGCGGAACTGGTGGAGCGCCGCGAGGACGTCCAGACGGCCTCAGGGCGCGCCATGACCGAGATGGCCGACCTGAGCCGTGAGCAGCGCAAGGCTGACGCCGACGTCGAACAGGTCAAGAGCAGGCGGCAGCGAAACCAGGACCGGCTCGACGGGGGACTTGTCTCCGACCCCAAGCAGCTGCAGGCGATGCAGCAGGAGACACAGAAGCTCGAGCGGAGGATCAGCGACCTGGAGGACGCCGAGCTCGAGGTGATGGAGCGTCTCGAGCAGGCGCAGGCCGACAAGGAACGGCTCGCGGCCGGGCTCGCGACCCTCGACGTGCAGGTGAGCGAGCACGCGAGCGCCCGCGACGACGCCACCGGCCAGATCTCGCGACAGCGGTTCCAAGCAGTCGCCGAGCGTGAGCTGCTGGTTGCCGACATCCCGGCGGATCTGCTCAGGCTGTACGACCGGCTCCGCGCCCAGCTCGGCGGGGTTGCCGTGGGTGCCTTGCATCAGAAGCGATGTGAGGGTTGTCGCCTTGACGTCGGCGGAGCCGAGCTCGCCCGGATCGCGGCGGCGCCGAGCGACGAGGTGCTGCGATGCGAGGAGTGCGACCGCATCCTGGTGCGCACTCACGAGTCCGGGCTCTGACCGGCGCGATGGGGACGCACGACAGCGTCATCATCGAGGCAGACGGTGGGTCCCGAGGCAATCCAGGCCCGGCGGGCTTCGGGGCGCTGCTGCGTGACGCCGCGACCGACGAGGTGGTCGCTGAGGCTGGCGAGGCAATCGGCCGGGCGACGAACAACGTGGCCGAGTACCGCGGCCTGATCGCCGGGCTCGAGCTCTACCTCGAGCACACCCCTGACGCGCTGCTCGAGGTCCGAATGGACTCCAAGCTCGTGATCGAGCAGATGGCCGGGCGCTGGAAGGTCAAGCACCCTTCCATGCGGCCGCTCGCTATCCAGGCGCAGCGTCTCGCGCCGTTCGGCACCGTGTGGACGTGGGTGCCACGCGAGCACAACAAGGCCGCCGACCGACTGGCGAACCTCGCGATGGACGCGGCGGCCCGCGGTGAGGTGTACGACGTCCACGCCGGCGGCGACATGACCGCGGACGAGCACGACGGGCCAGGCGACCCGACTCCGGAGGCGATGGAACCCCCCGCGCCGGGGGTCGGTGACCCGACTCCGGACGCGATGGAGCCACCGGCCTCCGGGGTCGGCGGGTCACCCACCCGGACCGACGGGGTCACACCCCAAGGCCCCCGCAACCCGATGCTCGGCTGGAGCGACAGGCTGGGTGACCCGACGACGCTGATCTTCCTTCGGCACGGAGTCACCAGGCACACGGGGGCCAGGAGATTCTCCGGGCCCGGGGGAGACGACCCGGGCCTCACCGACGAGGGGTTCGCCCAGGCCGAGCGCGCCGGGCAGGCATTGGCCGTCGATGGCGGGATCGACGCGATTCTCGCGTCCCCGCTGCGGCGCACCCGTGACACCGCCGCAGCCGTCGAGTCGGCGCTCAATCTGCCGGTGCTGACCGAGGACGACTTCCGGGAGTGCGCGTTCGGCGACTGGGACGGGCTCACGTTGGACGAGGTCGAAGCACGCTGGCCCGCGGAGCTCGACCGCTGGCTCGACTCGATGGAGTACGCCCCGCCCGGTGGCGGTGAGTCGATCATCGAGGTGCAGCGTCGGGTCGAGGCGGCCCTGGGCCGCACCCTGGCGTCATACGCCGGCCAGACCATCGTCGTCGTGAGCCACGTCAACCCGATCAAGCTGGCGGTGCGCTACTGCCTCGACGCCCCGCTCAACACCATCAACAGGATGCTGCTGGCCCCGGCATCGTTCACGACGCTGTCGTTCTATGAGTCAGGCGCCTCGTCGCTTCGCCAGTTCTCGGCGCTGCCCTAGCCCGCCTAGCCCCGTCTCCCCTCTCTGCGATTCGTCCGCCTCAGCGCGGGGAGCCTCAGCGCGGTCGGGCCGGACGACTCCCATGGGAGGCTCCTCCTCTTTGGATTCGTCCGCCTCAGGGCGCGGAGTCTGTGTGTGGTCGGGCCAGACGAATCCCAACAGGGCGCTCGACCCCCAGACGCAGTCAATCGCGCACTGCGGCACCCCGGGGTTATCCGGCCAGCACTGGCCAGTCGACTCAGCTGGACCTGAGCGTCCGATCCGACCGCGACGGCACGCCGCACGGCGGCGGTCGCAGCGGTGAGGCAGGCTGTCGGAATGGCAGACCTGCATGAGTTGACCGCTCTGGAGCTGGCCGCGGCCTACCGGTCCGGTCACACCACCCCGGCTGAGGTGGTCGACCATCTGCTGGGGCGCGTCACGGAGCACTCCGACACCGTCGGAGCGTTCGTCACGGTGACTGCCGACGCCGCCCTGGCGGCCGCCGAGGTCGCGGGTCGACGGCTCAGCGACGAGGCGGACACGCTGCCGCTGCTCGGGGTCCCGACCGGCATCAAGGACCTCACCGCCACCGCGGGGGTGCGCACGACGTACGGCTCGGCCGTCTTCGCGCAAACCGTCCCACGGCAGTCCGACGAGGTGGTGCTGCGCATGGAGCGCGCTGGGCTGGTCAGCCTGGGCAAGACGAACACCCCGGAGCTCGGCTCGCCCTGCTACACCGAGCCGGACGTCGCTCCTCCGGCCCGTACGCCGTACGACCTCGACCGTTCGGCGGGTGGCTCCTCGGGCGGAGCGGCCGCAGCGGTCGCGGCCGGGCTGCTGCCGCTCGCGCACGGGTCCGACGGAGGCGGCTCCATCCGCATCCCCGCCAGCGTGTGCGGGCTGGTCGGGGTCAAACCGAGCCGGGGCCGGGTGAGCGCCGCTCCGGTGTACGGCGACGTCAGCGGCTTGTCCACGTCGGGCTCTTTGGCCACGACTGTCCGCGACGCTGCGGCACTACTCGACGCGATGGCCGGACCAGCGGTCGGCGACCCCGCCTGGGCGACCCCCTTGCCGCCAGGTGAGACCTATCTCGACTGGTGCGACCGCACGCTGGGCCGCCTACGGGTCGCGCGATTCGCACGACCACCCATCGGCGACGGCGATGTCGACGCCCAGGTGCTCGAGGGGTACGAGCGCGCCAGCCGCTTGCTCGCCGACCTCGGCCACGAGGTCGAGGACATCGAGCTGCCACTGCCGGACGACATGCTGCCGGTGTTCGAGGTCGTGTGGTCAGTAGGTGCCGCCTCGTGGCCGGTCGATTCGGCACGCGAGGACGACCTGCGACCGTTGAGTCGCTGGCTGCGCGAGCGCGGAAGAGCGATCAGCGCGGTGGGTCTCGTCGAGGCGCTCGTCGGCATGCGTCAGGCGGCTGCGGTCCTGCTGCGCGCCCTCGCGCCGTACGACGCTGTGCTGACGCCGACGCTCGCGCAACCTCCGGTCCCGGTCGGGAGCCTGCGCGACGACGCGGACCCGGCAGCGGACTTCGAGGCCCAGAAGCGGTTCACTCCCTTCACCGCCGTCTGGAACGTCACTGGCATGCCAGCGGTGTCATTGCCGCTGCACTGGACCGGAGGTGGGCTCCCGGTGGGCATCATGGTGGCCGCAGCCCCCGGCCAGGACCACCGGCTGCTGGCCCCCTGGCCGCCCAGGTCGAGCAGGCCTGCATGGTCGCTGGTCGTTGGCCGCACCCGGCGACGGCGTTCACCGTCGCGCGCGGATGACCCCCATGCAGGCGAGGTCGGCGTCCGTCGGCAAGCCGAC
>JACDHG010000062.1 GCA_013821195.1 Propionibacteriales bacterium | reverse complement strand
GTGTAGCTGAGCTCCACCTCGCAACGGTCGTCGGACCCGCCGAGGAAGGCGCGCAGGGTGAGACCAGCCGCTCGGGCCCCGAGGTCGTGCAGGGCGATGTCGAGTGCCGCCTTCGCGACAGGCATCCCGGTCGACGGCCCGAGCCCGATGACTGATCGCATGCGTTGGTGCAGGCCCCACCGGTCCGACGGCTGCAAGCCGAGCAGGGCGGGGGCGAGGTAGTCGCGGATCGTGGACAGGATGGAGTCGGCCGTCTCGTAGTTCCACGACGGGCTCGGCCGACCTTCGCCCCACCCGACGTGCCCGTCGCTGTCGGTCACCTTGACGAAGGGCACGATGACCACCGAGCCCGCCGCTCCGGCCGTGCCGGAGGCGAACGCGAAGGTCTTGATGACCGGCACCTCGACCGGGAACGCCTCGACACTGATCACACGACTCATGCCTAGTGGGCACCTCCACCGACGATGCGGCTCGGATTGATGAACTTGAAAGCCACGGCCAGGAGCACGACGTTCGTGGCCATGTACATCACCGCCATCGCGTCGATGGACTGCGGCGAGCGGAATCCCGCTGCGGACACGGCGTAGAAGAGCTTCACGACGAGAGTCTGGGTCGTCGGGCCGGCGACCAGGAACGTGAGATCGAACAACGCGATCGTACGGACGAGCAGCAGGATGCCCGTCGCGATGATGCCGGGAGCTAGCAGCGGCAGGACGACGCGAGCGAACACCTGCCAGCTCGGAGCGCCGAAGATGCGCGCCGCCTTCTCGAGGGACTCGTCCACCTGCTCCACGAACGGGATGAGGATCAGGATGGCGAAGGGAACCGACGGGACCAGGTTGATCAGGATGACCCCGGGGAGCGTTTGTGCCAGTTGCAGCTTGTAGAGCAGCGTTGCCAGCGGCACGCCGTACGTGATCGTCGGGACGACGACCGGGAGCAGGAAGAGGACGGTCAGGAGGCGCTTGGCAGGGAAGTCCTGCCGGGCCAGGACGTAGGCGGCCGGGATGGCGATGACGAGTGTCACGACCAGCACGGAGATGGCGACCTGAAAGGTGACGAGGAGCACCTGGGTGAGCCCGAACTCCGCCCAAGCGGCCGAGAACCAGCTCACGGTGAAGCCCTCGGGCAGCCAGGTGTTGAGCCAACGGGTCGCGATCGAGCTCAGCAGCACCGATCCGACGACACCGACGAGCATGACGAGGAAGAAGCCCAGGACACCGATGGTCATGAGCTTGGTGAAGCCGGGCCGGCGGCGTCGCTCGTCACCGGCTGGTTCCGGCGCTGTGCCCGCCGGTGGTGACGCGCTCGTTGCTGCGCGCATGTGATCAGCCCTTCCGTCCGGACGACACGGTCGGGGCGAGCCTGCTCCGAAGTCCGAGGATCAGCACGATCACCAGGAGCTCGAGGCCGGCCATCAACATCGCGACTGTCGCCGCCATCGGGTAGTCGAACTGTTGGAACGCCTCGCTGTAGGCCGCGACGCCCATCGTCCGAGTGGATCCGGCAGGTTCACCGAGGAGCAGGGCCGAGGGAAACGTGCCGAAGGCAAGCACGAAGGCCAATGAGGTGGTGATCGCGAGTCCGGGCGCGAACAGCGGCAGTGTCACCCGGAAGAACCGCTGGCGCGCTGAGGCTCCGAACACGGCTGCTGCCCGCTCGTACGTCGGGTCGATCCCGCCGGCATAGGACAGGAGCAACAGGAACACCAGGGGGAAGTCGGTGATGATGATGGCGAATAGCACGCCCCAGTAGTTGTAGGTCAGCTGGATCGGTTGGTCGATGAGCCCGGTGTCGAGCAGGAAGCGGTTGACCCAGCCTGCGGGGCCCAGGAAGTTCAACAGGCCCCGGGACAGCAGCACCGTCCCGAGCGTGATGGGAAACAGCAGAATGACCGTGATGGCCTGCTTGGCACGGCCCGCGCCGCGCATCGCCAAGGCGAGGGGCATGGCCGCCACCAGGATGATGAGGACCGCCGGCACCGCCAGCCGCACCGTGAGCCAGATGGTTCCTCGCAGGTAAGGGTCGGAGAAGAACTCCTGGTAGTTGCTCCACGGTGAGGCACTGCCGGTCGTGAAGGACAGCCCGAGGCCGTACAGGAACGGGTACACGAACAGGCCGAGAGCGAACACCACTGCCGGCAGCAGCAGCAGCAGCCGTGGGGTCACGCCCTTCTCCGCGAGTCGCTTGCTCAGCGGCGGCAGAGCGGCGGGCGGGGCTGCCGTACCCGTCGCCATCAGCGGCCCTCCTCGGTCGGAGGGAACACCCGCACCTGCTCGGGGTCCACGGCCACCGTGACGGAGTCACCGGGGCGGAGGGCCTCCGACGCCGTGAAGTACAGGCGCTGACCCCCGGGCGTCACGCCTTCGACCACGAACTCGCGACCGCCGTACTCCACCACCTCGACCTTGAGGGGGATCTGGTTGGGGCCGTCGCCGCCATGGCGGACCACGAGGTCGTCGGGGCGGATCCGCACCACTGCGTTCCCCCCCGGCGGCATCGCCGCGGGAGAGGTGCCGACGAGCTGCAGGTCGCCGACCGCGACGTTCGTCCGCCGGCCGTGGCCCTCGACGACGTTGCCGGGCAGGGCGTTGCGGTAGCCGATGAAACCGGCCACGAAGTCGGTCTGGGGCTCGGTGTAGACCTCCGACGGAACGCCCACCTGCTCCACGACCCCCCGTCGCAGGATGACGATCCGGTCGGCTAACGAGAGGGCCTCGTGCTGGTCGTGAGTCACGTAGACCGTCGTCAAGCCGAGGTCCTGGTGGAGGCGGCGGATCTCGGTGCGCATCTCGAGACGCAGCTTTGCGTCCAGGTTCGACAGCGGTTCGTCCATGAGGACCAGGGGAGGCTCGCAGACGATGGCGCGAGCGATCGCCACCCGCTGCTGTTCGCCGCCGGACAGCTGCGCTGGGTGGCTTTCCGCCTTGTGTGAGAGCTGGACCAGGGCCAGAGCCTCCGCCACGCGCCGAGCCGTCTCCGGCTTGGGGACCTTGCGCATGCGCAGCCCGAAACCTACGTTCCGGCGCACGTCCAAGTGGGGGAAGAGCGCGTAGTTCTGGAAGACCATCGCGAAGCCTCGGCGCTCTGGGGGCAGGGTGTCGATGCGGCGATCGTCCAGCCAGATCTCCCCGGACGTCAGCGGGAGCAGGCCCGACAGGCAATTGAGCGCAGTCGACTTGCCGGACCCGGAGGGACCGAGGAATGCAACGAACTCACCGCCACGGATCGTGATGGTGAAGTCGCGGAGGGCGTCCGTCGTGCCGAAGGCACGAGTGACTCCGTCCAGGCGCAGCTCCCGGAACTGCCTGTCCCGTTCATCCAGGCTGTTGGAATCCGGCGCGTCCGTGCGCACGGTGCCCTGGACCTCGTCCGCCACGTCAGCTACCGATCTCGCGCTGCCACCGCTCGAATGCGTAGGCAAGCGTGGGCGCATCCAGCTCCGGCGCGGTGGGGACAGACTCGAACAGCTCCTCATAGACCGGACGGCTGAACTTCGCGATCTCCTCCTGCACGTCCGGCGGAGCATCGGACACCGTGATGCCCTCGATCGCCGGTCCGGGTACGGCGGCGCCGTACGTCTCGTACATGGACAGCTGCACGTCATCCTCAAGCACGCAGTTCACCAGAGCGAGAGCCGCACCGACGTTCTGGTCCTCAGCCCCCACCGGGACGGCCGCATAGTGGCCGGCGGCAATCCAGGTGAAGTCGTCGAGGGTCCCGATCTCGAAGGTGAGCGGCACCACCCCATCCGTGCGAGACAGGATGTCCCAACCAGCTGTCAGGGCCACCATGTCGTACGCACCCTGACCCACTCCCTCTACCGACCTGCCAGTGTCCGAGGGGTAGGGCGCGGCGTACTGGTCGAGCTCGGCCAGGTACTCCCAGGTCTTGTCCCAACCGTTCTCCGGGTCAGTCGGGTCGGAGTCCCCGAGGATGTACGGCAGGCCCATGAGGAAGTCTCGACCCGGGCCGGAGGACTCGGGCCTGGCGTAGGTGAATCGATCCGGGTTGGCCTCCGCCCACTCGAGCAGCTCGGCCGCGGTCGTGGGCGGGTCGGTGACCTCCTCAGGGTTGAACAGCAGCAACGGGCCGGTGAGCTCGGTGGCGAGGACGGCGGCCTGCCCGTCGGCGATCTCCAGGGCGTCCTTCGCTTCCTGCGAGTACGAGGCCGGCTGGCTCAGCTGCTCCTCGAACTGTGGCAGCAATGGCAGCCAGACGTCTTGGACCACGCCCGCCCCGATGGCGTCGCTGCCGCTGAGCACCAGGTCGACCTTGACCTGGTCGGCGGCCTGCTGGGCGCGGATCTGGCTCACGGCCTCGGTGGACACCCCTTCGGTGAAGTTCAGCTTCTCGATGACATCTGAATTGCGCTGCTGGCACTCTTCGAACAGGGGCCGGGTGAAGTTCAGGATGCCGCCGACGTCCAGGATGTCGAGGGTGACCGGCTCGTCGGGGAGAGCTGCCTCCACCGGCTCGTCCTGGGCGTCCGACGGCGACTCGGGCGACCCGCAGGCTGAGAGCGTCAAGCCGACCACGAGGGCGCCGATCAGGGTGCGTGAAGTGTGTGTGCTCATGCGCTTGCTCCTACGGGTGTCGCGCCCGTTTCACCGGATGCTTGGAATGCGCTTTCCCTCATCCTAGAAGTTGTCTGAGCCAGGCACAAGGGTTGCGTGACGCGACCGTGTTGGGCACCTGAACCCAGGGCGTTGACTGTGTGCTGGCGTTACGCTTTCCCTAGTCCCGCCACGTCCTGACCGACCCAGGAGCAGCCGTGCCGTCCCGTGCCCGACGTGTTTTCACGCTCCAGGACGTTGCTCAGGGGGCCGACGTCTCACTGGCCACGGCGTCCCGGGCACTGAACGGAAGCACACGTCGGGTCCGAGAGGATCTGCGACAACGCGTCCTCGCCTCCGCAGCCAGACTGAACTACTCCGCGAACGCGCAGGCACAGGCAATGGCACGAGGCCACACCAACGTGGTCGGCCTGCTGGTGCACGACATCGCAGATCCGTACTTCTCCACGATCGCGGCCAGCGTCATGAGCGCCGCGGACAAGCACCACCTGCTGGTCACCATTGCCAGCACCAGGCGGAGGTCCGAGCGAGAGCTTGAGTACGTCGCGACGCTACGCGGCCAGCGTGCGTGCGCAGTCATCCTGGCCGGCAGCAGGACGGATGACTCAACGCAGATCGGCCGTCTCGGCGCCGAGCTGGCTGCGTTCGAAGATGCTGGCGGCCGGGTGGCGCTGATCAGTCAGAACCGGCTGCCGGTGGACACCGTCATGGTCGAGAACCGTGCGGGCGCACGCACGCTGGCGACGGAGCTCGTCGCGTTGGGATACCGGCGCTTCGCCGTCCTTGCAGGCCCCCGGCGGCTCCTCACGGCGAAAGATCGCGCCGCCGGCTTCCGGGAGGGACTCGCCCGTGCCGGAACCGTCCTGGACCCTGCCGACATCGTCCCGGGAGAGTTCACTCGGGACGGTGGGTACGCCGCGATGTCGGCGCTGCTGAGCCGTGGCGTGGATGTGGCGTGCGTGTTCGCTGTGAACGACGTCATGGCCGTGGGAGCGATGGCTGCGCTGCGTGACGGAGGGCTGGAGATGCCACGCGACATGGCGGTGGCCGGATTCGACGACATCGCGACGCTGCGCGATGTCACTCCGGCGCTCACCACCGTCCGGCTCCCGCTCGGTGAAATCGGTGCGGTGGCGCTCGAGCTGGTCACGTTGGCCCAGGCGGAACGACCGCGCAGACGCCGGATCAAGGGGGAGGTCGTGCTGCGCGCCAGCACGCCCCGGCTGCGCTGAGCGCCGCGACCAGCGGACCCCGGCACCGGCGCCGGCCCTTGCGCCTCGAGGGACCCCCGCCCTAGGCTTGGGCAAGCGCTTTCCGAGGAGGATCCATGGCTCATCCGGCGCTTGGCGTGATCATGAACGGTGTCACCGGGCGGATGGGGTATCGACAGCATCTCGCGCGCTCGGTGGTGGCAATCCGTGACCAGGGTGGAGTGCTGCTGTCCGACGGCAGCCGGGTGCAGCTGGAGCCCCTGCTCGTGGGCCGTGACGAGCGAAAGCTCGCTGAGCTGGCGCAACGGCATGGACTGACGCGGTGGACGACGGACCTGCACAGCGTGCTGGGCGACGTCGACTTCCCGGTGTACTTCGACGCACAGCTGACGACCGTACGAGAACGGTCCACAGCCGCGGCGATCGACGCGGGCAAGCACGTCTACACGGAGAAGCCGACGGCGACCTCGCTCAGCGGCGCGCTCGAACTGGCGCGGCGAGCGCAGCAAGCCGGCGTGAAGAACGGCGTCGTGCACGACAAGCTCTATCTGCCGGGGTTGCGCAAGCTCAGGCGACTGGTCGACGAGGGCTTCTTCGGACGCATCCTGTCGGTGCGCGGAGAGTTCGGCTACTGGGTCTTCGAGGGCGACGGGCAGCCGCCGCAGCGACCGAGCTGGAACTACCGGGCCGAGGACGGCGGCGGGATCGTCCTGGACATGCTCTGCCACTGGAACTACGTCCTCGAGAACCTCTTCGGGCGGGTCGAGGCGGTGACCGCCAAGGCGGTGACGCACATTCCGCAGCGTTGGGACGAGCGCGGCGAGCCGTACCAGGCGACCGCCGACGACGCCGCCTACGGGATCTTCGAGCTGTCCGGCGGTGTCATCGCCCAGGTGAACTCCTCGTGGTGCGTGCGCGTGCACCGCGACGAGCTCGTGGAGTTCCAGGTGGACGGGACGCACGGCAGCGCGGTCGCGGGACTGCACAGATGCGTCGTGCAGCCGCGCGTCGTCACGCCCATGCCCGTCTGGAACCCGGACCTGGTCGATAACGAGCCCTACCGCGAGCAGTGGCATGAGGTGCCGGCCAACGCGCCGATGGAGAACGGGTTCAAGTCGCAGTGGGAGGAGTTCGTGCGCCACGTCGTCGAGGATGCCCCGCACCCGTACGACTTCCTGGCCGGTGCCCGGGGGCTGCGTCTGGCAGAGGCGGCACTCGAGTCGTCGGCGAAGGGTGCCCGCGTCGAGCTGGCGGAGCTGCTGCTGTGACGGTGACCGTGCGGCTGCCACGCCCGGACGGGACGGCCGAGGAGTACTCCCTCCGTGAGCCGGTCGACTGGCCACGCCCGGCGAGTCCGCCGCGCTGCCGCATCGCCTTCGCCGCGGCCCACGTGGTTGCCGACGCGCGCGGGGAGAACCTCCCCGGCGCACCAGCGATGATCGACTGGGAGTCGACGCTGGCCTTCCGGCGGCACCTGTGGTCCTACGGGCTCGGGCTCGCCGAGGCGATGGACACGGCGCAGCGCGGGATGGGCCTGGACTGGGCCTCCACCCAGGAGCTCGTCCGTCGCAGCGCCACGGAGGCAAAGACGCTGGGAGTCCGGATCGCCGCGGGCGCCGGCACCGACCACGCCGACCCGCACCTGCGCTGTCTGAGCGACGTCGCCGTCGCCTACGAGGAACAGGTCGAGATGATCGACGGCACCGGAGCGCAGGTGATACTCATGGCCAGCCGGCAGCTGGCCGAAGTGGCACGCGATGCCGACGACTACCGACTGGTGTACGACCGGCTGCTGTCGCAGGTGCGTCGACCGGTGATCCTGCACTGGCTCGGCCCCATGTTCGATCCGGCGCTCGCGGGCTACTGGGGTTCCCCGGACCTCGACGAAGCCACGGACGCGTTCCTGGCCCTGATCGTGGATCACGCCGCGGTCGTGGACGGTGTCAAGGTGTCCCTGCTCGACGCGGACCACGAAGTGCGGTTGCGGACCAGATTGCCGGAGGGCGTGCGGCTCTACACCGGCGACGACTACAACTACCCGCACCTGATCAAGGGCGACGGTCGTCGTGCGAGTGACGCGCTGCTCGGCGTGTTCGCCGCGATCGCCCCGGCCGCATCGGCCGCGCTGCAGGCGCTCGACCGCGGCGACCTTGCCGGTTACGACGCGGCCATGGGGCCAACCGTGCCGTTGGGCCGCCACCTCTTCGGCGCCCCCACCCGCTACTACAAGACCGGCATCGCCTTCCTCACCTGGCTCGGCGGTCACCAACCCGGCTTCAGCATGCTCGGCGGTCTGCAGAGCGCCCGGAGCGTTCCCCACCTCGTTGAGGCGTTCCGCCTCGCCGACGAGATCGGGCTCCTTGCGGACCCGGACCTTGCGGCGCATCGCATGCAGACCTTCCTCGAGGTCGCCGGGTTCGCGCCGTGACCTCGTTGGCCCGTTTGTCACTGAACCAGAAGACGACCAACCGGTGGACGGTGTCCGAGGCAGTCGACGGTTGCATGCGAGCCGGTCTACCTGCGATCGGCCTGTGGCGTGACCCTGTGCACGAGACTGGAGTCGCGGCCACGGCACGGATGGTCGCCGATTCGGGGTTGCGCGTGTCGTCGCTGTGCCGAGGTGGGTTCCTCACCGGCGCGGACTCGACGCAGCGGGGACGCGCGTTGGACGACAACCGGCGCGCCGTGGACGAAGCGGCGGCGCTGGGCACCAACAGCCTGGTCATGGTGGTCGGAGGACTGCCGCAAGGTTCGCGAGACCTCCGCGGCGCGCGCGGCAGGGTCGCCGACGGGATCGGCGTCCTCGCGCCGTACGCGCAAGAGCGCGGTGTGCGTCTCGCGCTCGAGCCGATGCACCCGATCTACTGCGCGGATCGAGGCGTGCTCTGCACGCTGGGACAGGCGCTCGACCTCGCGGAGCGGTTCCCGGTGGAGCAGGTCGGCGTCGTCGTCGACAGCTTCCACGTCTGGTGGGATCCCGACGTACTGGGTCAGATCGCCCGGGCGGCGGGGCGCATCTGCAGCTTCCAGGTCAGCGACTGGATCACGCCGCTGCCCCTCGATGCCCTGCTGTCCCGCGGCATGATGGGGGACGGGCACATCGACTTCGCCGTTCTCCGACGTGCCGTCGACGCAGCCGGTTACCGCGGTGACATCGAGGTCGAGATCTTCAACGCCGACGTGTGGGCCGCCGACCCCGACGAGGTAGTCGCGACTCTGGTCCGCCGCTACGTCGCTCACGTCCTGCGCGACTGAACGGATCGTGACCAGCTTCACGGGCGGATGACTTCCACAAGCAACTGTCGTCTCGTACGGATTCGCGGGAAACTGGAACCACCTCTCCGTACGAGAGGACCTCGCGGGCGGAGCCATTCTCCCGGCGTTCGCGGACGGGATCGGTCGGGCCGAACTGTTCACGGTCACGCTGGAGGCCTTCGGCCGAGCTCGCCTCGGCCTACGCCCGGCGCTGCGGGATCCACATGCTCGCCCGCGAGTTCGGCGAAGAGACACCGACCCTCCTACCTCGCGTCCAGAAACCCACCTCGCCACAGTCGTGGCACGAGACGGCAGAACTGTGACCCGAGTCCGAGGACTGCGCCGTGTTTGAGAGTCACCCGCGCGCGGCCAGACACAACGACATTGCCCAGCCTGAGTCGCCGACAGCGGCGCTAGGGAGTGCCTCCCCTGGACCAGCGCCCAGGACAGGTGGGTGCTGTGGCCCGAGTCGCTGCTGCTCCGGTGGTTCATGAACAGAGCGGCCGAGCCCACGGTCGCGGCGTCGCCGGCGGACCCGGCCACTGTGGTCACCCGCTCCCGCAGTTCCGCAAGATCTCCGTCCCGCACAGCACGATGGCCCAGTCGACGCGCAGGCTGAACTCCTCCTCACCGACCCGGTAGTCGATCCACCAGTGCGGCACCCGGGCGCCCGCGGTGTCGGTCTCGAGGGCGAGCACCACCTCGGAGTCGCCGTCCTTGACCCCCTGGCTCGGGCACGGGTCATCGATCACGGCCCCGTCGAACTCGTCGGTGTAGTTCCCTGGCAGGCCCCCGCTGGAGTACGACTCCGAGAAGTCCGGTGGGCTGCCCAGGACGCTGCCGAAGGTGGCGTTGCGGGATCCCTCCGGGGTGTCGGACAGCAGCCACGGTGTCACCGACAGCGGCTGTTTGTCGCCGGCCAGCCGCACCCCCTCCAGGGTCACCGGGTCGCCGGCCGAGCACGGGAGGAACGATCCGTGCGAGGCGGTCCACCGGTCCGGACGTGACCGGGGCAGCAGAAAGCTCTGCCCCCCGACCATGTCCCCGACGGACAGGGGTCCATCGGTACTACGCCCCGCTCCCCCAGGCCCCGGGGAGCTGGATCGCTCGGACCCGGTGCAGCCGACGACGGCCGCGAGCGTCAGGACGACGACGGCCGACCGCACCCGCCGCCTGGTCGTGCTCAGTGCCTCTCCCGGACCGTGCGAGCAACGGACGGATACTCGTCACCGCCGCACATCCGCCGGCGTTCGCCGTAGAAGCACGACAGCCGGCCCTCACTGCTGTAGGCACGGCGGGTGCTGAGGTTGATCCCGATGAACGCCTCGGACTTCACGCCGTAGGACAGCTGGTAGTCGGTGCCACGAAGGGCGCCCCGAAACCACTCGCCGGAAGCGACCTCCCCACACGTCCCCATGTCCGGAGCCGAGCCGAGCCGGTTGGAGCGAGTGAAACCTGTCTGCAGCTGCGGGATGGTGTGTGTGTGCGAGTAGGTACCCGAAGACGCGAGATAGCAGTCCTGTCGCCGGTACTCCACGTCGACCCGGTACGAGCGGTTGGCGCCGCTTCGCTTGAAGCCCTGGCCCCACGAGTCTCCGGTGGTCGTGCTGCCGCTCGCGCTCCAGCCGTCGCCGTAGGTGACTCCGGCACCGAAGGAGGTGCTGGTGGAGTTGCTGTACACCAGGCGTGACTTCCCGGTGGGGTAGCTGGTCCCCACGGTGGCCCAGACCCGCGTCCTCTCACCCCAGTAGCAGGTTCCGCCGGATGCGGTCGCCACCCTCGACGCGGACTGGATCCGGTTCGCCGCGCCAGGTTCGGCTTTCAGCTCGACGCGCATCGGCTCCACCGGGGCACTGGGAAACTGGTCAGTCGCACGCAAAACCCCCAAGGATGGACAAGAAGGCCCAAACGCTATCCGGGAACGGCGCCGGCAATCAAGGCCCGATTGCCTCCGTACTCGTCAGCACGGACGTTCATGGTGGATGGAAGTCTTGGACGGAAGCCGCCCGCGAACGGTTCGCCGCTCAGGTCGACCCGGACGGTGGATGTACTCGCACCGGACGAGCGCGCCCGCCGCATCGGCCAGGCGTACAGGACGCACACGCTGACTCCGAAGCTCACCGATTTGGCACGCCGGTCTCCCTACATGTTCGACAGGATCTGGCCGATCACCACGGCGACGACCCCGGCGCTCAACGCCAGGTAGGGAAGCATCCCGGCCCGCCTGACCGGAGGTCCGGAGGTGATCACCGCGCGTCCGGCACCGGCTGTCTGTGTATCCCGGTCGCGCGCGACGTCACCTCGCTCGTCCCCGGTGTCGTACATCGAGG
>JACDHG010000061.1 GCA_013821195.1 Propionibacteriales bacterium | reverse complement strand
GGGTTCGAGTCGCTGCGTCCCGCACTCGACGTGGCGCAGCGCAACGGCGCCGGAGTCTTCGTCGTGGCCTTGACCTCGAACCCCGAGGCAGTCGAGGTCCAGGCTGCCCGCACTGGTGACGCGACCGTCGCCGGAGGCGTCCTGGCAGCCATCAAGCGCGAGAATGCCGCCGGTGCGCCACTGGGGCCCGTCGGGGCAGTCGTCGGCGCCAACCTTCAGAGGGTCGACGAGGACCTCGACATCGGCGGTTGGCTGCTCGCACCCGGATTCGGCGCCCAGGGAGGGACAGCCGCCAACGTCGCCCGGCTCTTCGCCGGGGTGACGGGCCGAGTCCTGCCGAGCTCGTCGCGCGGGGTGCTCACGGCAGGCCCTGATGTCGCCGCGCTGCGCCACGAGGTCCGCCGAGTCGCCGATAACGTGGCGGCTGCGCTCGCGACATGAAAGGGTGACTGCGGTGGTCACCGCTCTCCGCAGCACTCATACCGGGAGGCGTCGCGGGTCGCCTCCCACCGAAGGAGGACAACGATGAACGGCTCACCCGCTGATGGCGATCGCTGTCGTGAGTGTGGCAACGCGGTCGACAACTGCGACGTCAAGATCGATGGTTCCTGACTCCACCCCCTTCCGAGAGGACAACATGAAGCGCATCGCATCTCTGACCGCGGTGGCCATCATGGCCGTCGGCACCTTGACCGCGTGTAGCGGTGGCGACGCCTACTGCGACAAGCTCAAGGACTATGACAAGGACGAGGACCTCGCCGAGGTCGACTTCCAATCCGAGGAAGGCCAGCAACAACTCATCGACGTGATGGAGGACCTCGAGTCCGATGCACCCGATGAGCTGAAGGACGACTACCAGCTCGTCATCGAGGGCTTCACGGCCATCAGGGAAGGCAAGCCGGAAGACGTCGACCCGAAGTTCCAGGCCGCGTTCACCGCGATCGGAGAGGACGCACAAGAGAACTGCGACGTCGACATGGGTATCTGAGCCCGCGACCTCTCGCGCCGTACACTGCGGACATGACACAACCCACTCAGGGAGACGACCCTACGCAGTACGGCGGCCAGCAGCCGGCCGGGCCGGGAGGGGATGGCCGGCAGCCGCCGTACGGTGGTCAGCCGGGCGGGCCCGGGGGCTATGACCAGGAGCCCCCGAAGAAGCAGACCGGGCTGATCATCGCAGTCGGTGCGATCGTGCTGCTCCTGGTCGCGGGCGCGGTGGGGGGATTCCTGTTGCTGAGCGACGACGACGGCAACACCGACACCACGGCGACCGAGGAGACCACCTCCGCGACCGAGGAGACCACCTCCGCGACCGAGGAGACCACCTCCGCGACCGAGGAGACCACCTCGACTCCGCCTTCTTCGGTCGCCCCAACCGCCGGCGGAGACTACTGCGACAAGGTGAGGGCTTACGACAGCGACGCGAGTCTGGCGACCACCGACTTCACGACGCCCGCCGGACAGCAGAAGCTCGTCGACATCCTGATGGACCTCGAGACCGCTGCACCCGCTGAGCTGGAGGACGACTACCAGCTCGTCATCGAGGGCTTCGAGGCCATCAGGAAAGGTAGG
The DNA here is from genome assembly GCA_013821195.1 of Propionibacteriales bacterium. GTDB lineage: Bacteria > Actinomycetota > Actinomycetes > Propionibacteriales > Nocardioidaceae > JACDHG01. The sequence goes on along the minus strand of JACDHG010000061.1, from coordinate 9,803 downwards.
CCGGAAGATCTCGTTGAGACGGACTTCACCAACGCGTTCGCCGCGATCAGCGCGCATGCCGAGACGACCTGTGGCGTCGACATGGGCGGCTGAGGCAACGGTGATGTCGCCAGACAACCTGGTCAGGTCGCCGATATGCGACCGCCCGTGCGCCCTTCGCGCCGTACAGTGCGCACATGACGCAACCTCCTCAGGGCAACGACCCCACGCAGTACGGCGGGCAGCAACAGTTCGGCCAGCCCGGCTACGGCCAACCTGAGTACACCGGTGGTCAGCCGCCCGCTGGTGGTCATCCAGGCTATCCCGGCGGATATGACCAGGAGCCCCCCAAGAAACAGACCGGGCTGATCATCGCCATCGGCGTGATCGTGCTGCTCCTGATCGCGGGCGCCGTGGGAGCATTCCTGCTCCTGGGCGACGACGACACCAAGACCGACAGCACAGCGACCGGCGAGACCACCTCGGCTCCGACCACCTCCGCCGAGACCACCTCCGCCGAGACCACCTCTGCCGAGACGACCTCGCCCGACCCGCCGACATCCGCGACTTCGCCGACATCCGCGGGTCCGGCGAGCAGCGCGACGACCACCCCCGGCGAGACGTTCTGCCAGCGGTTCACCAAGAACGCCGAGAGCAACGAGTTCGACAACCCAGGGCCGGGTGACCTCCCCAAGGTGCTCGCCGAGCTCCAGATCTTCCGCCAGCTCGCTCCGCCGGACCTCCAGGACGACTACGACATACTCATCGCTGCCGTCGAGGACAACGGTGCGACCGACGCGAGCGTGGCGCTCCAGAACATCCAGACGTACGCCGTCGACGAGTGCGGCCTGGTCCTGGACAAATGACGCACCCGACGACGGGAAGGCAACGCGATGTCTGACTACCCGCGCTCGCCGAGCCAGGATCCGTCCGGGGGCGACCAGGGTCCCCACGGCACCCCACCGCCGTACCAAGGCAGCTACGGCCACCCTCCGAGCTTCGCCCCCGGCCTCGGTCCGACGCCTGGCCCTGGCGGGTACTCGCGGCAGCAGCTGCTGCCGCAACAGATCAAGAAGGGGACGAACCGCACTCCGATCTACATCGCCGTCGCTGTCGTGCTGGCGCTCCTCGTTTCGGGAGGGGTCGCCTTCTTCCTGCTTCGCGACAAGGGCGAGGACAACCGCGCGGAGTACTGTGCGGAGCTGAGGGACCTCACCGATGACGGCGATCTCTCGTCGGCTCTGTCGGGCGCCGACCAGAGCACCTTCGACCGCCTGCTGCAGATCAAGGACATCGCACCGTCGTCGGTGGCGGACGACTGGACCACCGTGACAGACGTCCTGCAAGGCGCGATGGACACCGGCACCCCCGACCTCGGTGAGGCGCTCGAGGCGTACAGCGCACTCAAGGTCATCGCCCGCGATGCCGAGAGCAACTGCGACCTCACCCTCGACGGCATCCCGGGCATCTGAGGGACCTGACGATGACGCATCCTGTCGACCCCCGACGACCACCGTCACCGTCCACACCTCAGCCACCTCCCCAGCAGGGGCGTGGAGCCGCGCCCGTGGCCGCCGCGTTCGCAGCGATCTCGGTCCTGCTCGTCGGTGGGGTTCTGGCCGTGGTGCTGCTCGCGGGAGGGGGCGACGAGCGGCCGGTCGCCGGCGACGACACGAGCGACTCTTCCACAGTCTCGACGCCGGCCACGACCCCACCGACCGGCGAGACCCAACCGACCGGCGCGACCGCGACGACAGGAGGCTCGACGTCGGCCGAGCAGACGCTCTACTGCCGCAAGATGAGCATTGTGCAGCTCGAGCTCACCAGCTTCCGGACCGGCACCCTGACAGACTCCGACCTCGACGCGATGGTGACGGGCCTCGACGAGCTCGCCCCGATCGCCCCTGCCGAGGTCGCGCCCGACGTCGACACGTTCCTGGGCGGGCTCACGTCCCTGCAGAGTCTTCTCGACGAGCTCGACGTCACGTTCGAGCAGTTCCAAGACGTCGCCTTCCTCACCGACGCGGCCGAGGACTGGACGCCGGAGCAGGTCGAGCAGATACAGGACGTCAGCACGCAGCTGACCGACCCGGCGTTCGTGAACTCTGGGACCAACATCGATACCGACTTCCGCGGGCGCTGCTGAGGCCGCAACGGCTCACGCCGGCCTTCCCCTGGCGGGCGCAGCGGCGCTAGTCTCGCTGGTGCGTCCTGGGAAATGAGGTTGTGCCGTGGCTGTGCCTGTGTTGACCGTCGAGCAGCGCCGTGCGGCGCTGGAGAAGGCGGCCCGTGTACGCCGAGAGCGTGCTGACGTGAAGGCCCGTCTCAAGCACTCAGGGGCGTCCTTGACCGACGTGCTGAGAAGCGGCGACACCAACGAGGCGGTCGCGAAGATGAAGGTCGTGGACCTGCTGCAGGCAATGCCCGGGATGGGCAAGGTCCGCGCCAAGTCGATGATGCAGCGGTTGCGGATCTCGGAGTCCCGACGGGTACGTGGGCTTGGCTCCAACCAGGTCACCGCGCTCGAGCGTGAGTTTGAGCAGCGCTGAGCCGGCACAACCCGCGCCCCGTAGCCGCTTGACGGTCCTCGCGGGCCCGACGGCGGTCGGCAAGGGGACCGTGTCGGCATACATCCGCGACACGCGTCCCGAGGTCTGGATCTCTGTCTCCGTCACGACGCGACCGCCGCGGCCGGGGGAGGAGCACGGTGTCCATTACCGCTTCGTGGACGACGACAGGTTCGACGAGATGATCGCCGGCGATGAGCTGTTGGAGTGGGCCGTGGTGCACGGGTCCGCGCGCTACGGGACGCCACGGGGGCCCGTCGAGCAGGCGCTGCGGGCGGGGCGTCGAGCGTTGCTGGAGATCGACCTGCAAGGCGCTCGGCAGGTCAAGGAGTCGATGCCCGAGGCGTTGTTCGTCTTCTTGGCTCCTCCTTCGTGGGAGGAGCTCGTCCGGCGGTTGGTCGGGCGAGGCACGGAGTCCGCGGTCGAACGGGCCCGGCGCCTGGAGACGGCCGTGGTGGAGATGGCCGCCGAGAGAGAGTTCGACGCGACAGTCGTCAACACCGAGGTTCACGCCGCGGTCACCGAGTTGGTAGCATTGATGAGTTCGGTCCCGCATCGACATGACCGAGGCATCTCCGGATCCGGCCCGTGATCCGTTCCACCACCTGTGAATGAGGCATCTGCGTGTCAGGCTCCCTGCCCGTCGCCGAGGGGATCACCAACCCCCCGATCGACTCCCTGCTCGAGAAGACCGACTCCAAGTACAAGCTGGTGCTGTACTCCGCGAAGCGGGCACGCCAGATCAACGCCTACTACTCCCAGCTCGGCGAAGGGCTGCTCGAGTACGTCGGCCCCCTCGTCGACACCCATGTGCAGGAGAAGCCGCTGTCGATCGCGCTGCGCGAGATCAACGCCGACCTGCTCACCTGTGAGGACATCGAGCCAGCGGAGGCCTGAGCCTCCTCAGTCGCCCCGATGACAGGTGATGTGGATGTCGGGTAGCCACCCGGCGGCAGACTGTCGCCCGGTCGTCGTGCTCGGCGTGAGTGGCGGCATCGCTGCCTACAAGGCGTGCGAGCTGCTGCGCCGCTTCACCGAGTCGGGTCATGACGTCACCGTCATCCCCACTCAGGCCGCGCTGCGTTTCGTCGGCGCCGCCACCTGGGAGGCACTGTCCGGCAAAGCGGTGTCGGAGTCCGTGTTCGCCGACGTGGCAAGCGTTCGACACGTCACGGTCGGTCAGCGTGCCGAGATCGTTGTCGTCGCGCCCGCGACTGCTGACTTGCTCGCCAAGGCAGCGCACGGCCTCGCCGACGACATGCTCACGACGACCCTGCTCACCGCCCGCTGCCCTGTCGTGTTCGCCCCGGCCATGCACACGGAGATGTGGGAGCACCCCGCGACACAGGCGAACGTCGAGACCCTACGCGGCCGTGGCGTGCTCGTCATACCCCCAGCCGATGGGCGGCTCACCGGCGCGGACACCGGGCCGGGCCGGCTGCCTGAGCCGGCACACATCTTCGCGTACTGCCGAGAGGTGCTGCGCCGGGGTGCGACGCGCGCAGACGATCTTGCGGGTCGACGCGTCGTGGTCTCAGCAGGAGGCACACGAGAGCGCCTCGACCCGGTGCGGTTTCTCGGCAACAGCTCGTCCGGTAAGCAGGGCTATGCGCTTGCGGCCGCAGCCCGGGCACGAGGGGCCGAGGTCACCGTGGTCGCCGCCAACGTCGCCTTGCCTGAACCAGCCGGCGTCACGGTCGTCCCCGTGACGTCGACGGGTCAGCTGGCCGACGCCGTCTTCGACGCGGCACGGGACGCCGACGCTGTCGTGATGGCGGCGGCTCCGGCGGACTTCCGGCCGGCGTCCGCCAGCAGCTCCAAGATCAAGAAGCGCGCGGACCGTACCGCGCCCACCCTCGAGCTCGTCGAGACCCCCGACGTCCTCGCAGCCCTCGTGCAAAGGCGCGGGGAGGCCTCGGAGCCGATACTCGTCGGGTTCGCGGCCGAGACCGGAGACACCGAGGGCAGCGTCCTCGACCACGCCAGGGCAAAGCTGAGTCGCAAGGGGTGTGACCTCCTCGTCGTCAACGACGTCTCCGGTGGCGCGGTCTTCGGCGAGGACGACAACCAGGCGATCATCTTGGCGGTCGAGGGCACCGAGACCGCCGTGCCCCGAGGCTCCAAGACCGACCTCGCGCACGCCGTCTGGGACCAGGTGGTGGCACGCTGGCATCCCAGCGCCGCCAAGACGGCTGAGCCGCCGCGCACATCCGGATAGGCTTGCCCGCACCCCGCCGTCAGAGTCGAGGACACACATGCAAAGGAGAACCGCGTTGACAGGTCGCCTGTTCACATCGGAGTCCGTGACTGAGGGACATCCCGACAAGATCGCTGACCAGATCAGCGACGCCATCCTCGATGCGCTGATCACCGATGACCCTCACAGCCGAGTCGCGGTCGAGACCTTGTTGACGACCGGGCTCGTCGTCGTCGCGGGCGAGGTCACGACGAACACCTACGCGCCGATCGCCGACATCGTCAGGGCGTGCATCCTGAGGATCGGGTACGACTCGTCGAGGAAGGGTTTCGACGGGCTCTCCTGTGGTGTGCAGGTCGCGATCGGCAGCCAGTCGCAGGACATCGCGCAAGGTGTCGACGACGCCTACGAGGAGCGTCGCGACCACTCGTCGGACCCGCTCGACCGACAAGGTGCCGGCGACCAGGGCCTGATGTTCGGCTACGCCTGCGATGAGACCCCTGAGCTGATGCCGCTGCCGATCACGATCGCGCACCGGCTCGCCGAACGGCTCACCCAGGTCCGCAAGGACGGCACGATGCCGTATCTGCGTCCTGACGGGAAGACGCAGGTGACCATCGAGTACGTCGGCGACCGCCCCGTCCGCGTCGACACCGTCGTCGTCTCCAGCCAACACGCCAGCGACATCGACCTCGACGTGATGCTCACGCCGGACATCAAGAAGCACGTCGTCGACGAGGTGCTCGACGGCTTCGACATCGACACCAGCGACTACCGGTTGTTCGTCAACCCGACAGGTCGTTTCGAGGTCGGGGGGCCGATGGGTGACGCCGGGCTCACCGGCCGCAAGATCATCATCGACACGTACGGCGGCATGGCCCGCCACGGCGGCGGCGCGTTCAGCGGCAAGGACCCGTCGAAGGTCGACCGCTCCGCAACCTACGCCATGCGCTGGGTCGCCAAGAACGTCGTCGCGGCGGGGTTGGCCCGACGCTGTGAGGTCCAGGTCGCCTATGCGATCGGCAAGGCGCAGCCGGTGGGCTTCTACGTCGACTGCTTCGGCACCGAGACCGTCGATGTCGACGTGATCCGCATGGCCGTTCTCGAGGTCTTCGACCTGCGGCCTGCCGCTATCATCCGCGACCTCGACCTGCTCCGCCCCATCTACGCGCTCACTGCGGCATACGGCCATTTCGGACGCGAGCTGCCGGAGTTCACCTGGGAGCGGACCGACCGCGTCGACGCCCTCAAGGCTGCCGCCGGCGTCTAGTGTCGCACCCGCCGCCCACGACGGCCGTGGCGTCGGAGCCGGCTGGTAGACAGAGCGCGTGACGTCGGCGCCTGACCATGAGCAGCTGGCCTCGCTCAAGAGCGAGGTCCGCAAGCGGCGTCCGCAACCTGTCATCGGCCCGGCGTCCGAGTGCCCGGTCGCGCGGGTGCTGGTCGCGTTGCCACTCGCTCATCTGGACCGGCCCTTCGACTACACCGTCCCCGCCGGTCTCCACGCGCAGGCGCAGCCCGGCTGCAGGGTCAAGGTGCGGTTCGCCGGTCGCGACGTCGCAGGCTACCTCGTGGAGCGACGCGAGGAGTCAGACCATCCTGGACGGCTGGCACCGTTGCGCACGGTGGTGTCGACCGAGCCGGTGCTCGTCCCCGCCGTCCGGGAGCTCGCACGGCTCGTCGCGGACCGCTACGCCGGCACGGTGGCCGACGTGCTCCGGCTCGCGGTGCCGCCTCGGCATGCCCGAGTCGAGGCCGAGGTGCCGGCGAAGCCGCCGACATCGTCGCCACCTGCTTCCTCGCTGCTGACGGAGCAGTGGGCTGCGTACGACGGTGGAAGCGCGTTCGTGGCGCGGCTTGCGGCCGGCAGTGCCCCGCGGGCGGTGTGGACGACCCTGCCGGGCGATCCGTGGCCCGAACGGTTCGCCGCGGCGGCCGCGGCGACAGCGGCCGCCGGGCGCGGCAGTCTTCTCTGCGTTCCGGATGCCCGCGATGTTGCCCGCGTCGACACGGCGCTCACGGCGCTGCTCGGTCCGGGCCAACACGTCGTGCTCACCGCCGACCTCGGACCGGCGGTCCGCTACCGCAGCTTCCTCGCGATCTCGCGCGGCCACGCACGCATCGTCGTCGGCACTCGCGCCGCGGCTTTCGCGCCCGTGCACGACCTGGGGCTCGTCGCGATCTGGGATGACGGCGACGACCTCTATGCCGAGCCACGCGCGCCCTATCCCCATGCCCGGGAGGTCCTGCTGCTGCGCGCCCACCACGAGGGTGCCGCCTGTCTGCTCGGAGCGGTGGCGAGGTCGGTCGAGGCTCAGTCGCTCGTCGAGCTCGGCTGGGCCGCCGGAGTTGCCGCCTCACGTGTCCTCGTCAGGCGCCGGGCGCCGCAGGTGCATGTCGCCGGTGAGCACGACCACGAGCTCGAGCGGGACGCCGTGCACGCGACCCGGATGCCACGACGCGTCTTCGAGGTGGTCCGCGCGGCGCTCGCCGACGGACCCGTCCTGGTGCACTCACCCCGCTCCGGCTACCAACCGGCGCTGGCGTGCTCAGCCTGCCGGCGCGGGGCGCGCTGCGAGCGGTGCAGTGGGCCGCTCGGGCGGTCAGCCGCGAGGACTGCACCGCAGTGCCGCTGGTGTGCGGCCGTCGCCGACGCGTGGCGGTGCCCGTACTGCCGCGGCACGACCCTGCGCGCGCCCGTCGTCGGAGCCCTCCGCACGGCCGAGGAGTGGGGGCGGTCGTTCCCACAGACCGCTGTCGTGTCGTCCGGCGGCGACCACGTCATCGACGAGGTCGACTCCCGCCCGGCCCTGGTGATCGCGACTCCTGGAGCCGAGCCGCGGGTGGCCGGCGGTTATGCGGCTGCGGTTCTGCTCGACACCTGGCAGACGCTGGCACGACCGGGCTACCGCGCCGGTGAGGAGTCTTTGCGCCGGTGGTTCAACGTCGCGGGTCTGGTGCGCCCCGCCGACAAGGGGGGTCGGGTCGTGGTTGTCGGAGAGCCGGACGCACCGGCGCTCCAGGCACTCGTCCGATGGGACGCCGAGGGCTTCGTCAGTCGCGAGCTCGCCGATCGCACGGCCGCCAGGCTGACCCCCGCTGCCCGGCTTGCGACGGTCACCGCCGGCCCCGACACGCTCACCGACGTGCTCGTCGCGCTCGACCTGCCGCGCCACGTCGAGGTCCTCGGCCCGGTCGACGTCTCCGACGGGGACGAGCTCATGGCGCGGGTCGTCGTACGCACGACAAGGGAGCGTGGCCGTGCGTTGTCTCGAGCCCTGCAGCAGCTGCAGGCCGGTCGCAGCAGTCGCAAACTGACCTCGGTGCGGGTCCAGGTCGATCCCTCTGACCTGGGCTGACCCTGTCGCCCGTGGCCACTAAACTGGGCGGACCCGCCCCGCTCGCCCTTGGGAGCTGTCTGTGTCTGTGCGTGACATCCGGCTGTTCGGCGACCCGATCCTTCGCAGCGTCGCGAGCCCGGTCGTCGACTTCGACAAGCAGATACGCTCGCTGGTCCAGGACCTCACCGACACCCTGCTCGCCGCCCCCGGCGCGGGTCTCGCCGCGCCACAGATCGGGGTGGGACTGCGGGTGTTCGTCTACCACGTCGACGACATCATCGGGCACCTGGTCAACCCCGTGCTGTCGTTGAGCGAGCGGACGCAGGACGGCGACGAGGGGTGCCTGTCCATCCCAGGCCTGACGTTCGGCTGCACGCGGGCGTACGGCGTTGTGGCGCGCGGGTTCGACATGCACGGCGAACCGGTCGTCATCGAGGGGACCGAGACGCTCGCCCGCTGCCTCCAGCACGAGACGGACCACCTCGACGGCGTGCTGTTCGTAGACCGCCTCGACACCGACACGCACAAGCTGGCAATGAAGGCGATCCGCGCCGCCCAGTGGGTCGGCGGCGCGGAGCCTGTGGTCAAGCAGTCACCGCACCCGATGTTCGGTCGAGGGATGTGAGGCGTGCGCCTTGTCTTCGCAGGCACGCCAGCGGTCGCGCTGCCCTCCCTGACCGCGCTCCTCGGCAGCCGACACGAGGTCGTCGGGGTCGTGACACGGCCGGATTCCCGGACCGGTCGCGGTCGGACCTCGAGCCCGTCGCCGGTGGCCGAGCTCGCCGCCGCTCAGGGACTCGAGCTGCTCAAGCCCCGGCGACCTTCGGAGCCGCACTTCCTCTCCCGGTTGTCCGAGCTCGCGCCCGACTGCTGCCCGGTGGTCGCCTATGGCGGTCTGCTGCCGCGGTCGGCTCTCGACATCCCCTCGCGGGGCTGGGTCAACCTGCACTTCTCCGTCCTCCCGGCGTGGCGGGGGGCGGCACCTGTCCAGCGCGCCCTGATGGCGGGTGACGAGGTCACCGGAGCCACCACCTTCCGGCTCGTCGAGGAGCTCGATGCCGGCCCCACGTACGGGGTCGTCACCGACACGATCAAGCCAACCGACACCGCGGGAACCCTGCTCGACCGGCTCGCCGAACACGGCGCCGGACTCCTGGTGACGACCCTCGACGGGATCGAGGACGGTGCGGTGGAGGAGCGGGCCCAGCCGCCCGAGGGCGTCTCGCTCGCACCGAAGCTCACCGTGCCCGAGGCGCGGGTGGCCTGGACCGACCCTGCATACCGCATCGACCGGCACATCCGAGGCTGCACGCCCGCACCTGGCGCCTGGACGACGCTGGGCGATCGGCGGATCAAGATCGCACCGGTGGGGCTCCGGACGGACGTGACGCATCTCGCAGTCGGCGACGTCACCTTCGCCAGGGATGGCGCGCTGGTCGGGACCGGAACGCATGCGGTCGAGCTCGATATGGTCCAGGCTCCGGGCAAGCCGTGGACGCGCGCGATCGACTGGGGGCGCGGCCTGCACACCGACGTGGCGCGTCTCGGCGACCGATGAGCGCCGAGCCGCGGCGAGCGCGGACGCGGACCCCCGTCGACCTCGCCCGGCAGGTGGCGTTCGACGCCTTGTGTCGGGTCGCCGACGAGGACGCCTACCTCAACCTCGCGCTCGCCCGGTTGCGAGACGAGCGAGGGATCTCGGGGCGCGACGCCGCCTTC
>JACDHG010000060.1:3008-11390 GCA_013821195.1 Propionibacteriales bacterium | reverse complement strand
AGGACGCACTCGACACCGCCTGCGGCGGCTGCCTCGGCAACCCCACCGCCTGGATCAGGCCCCCGAAGAACTAACAACGAGAAGCACTACTAGCTCGCCGGCGAGGGTCCAGCGGCAATCGGGGAGGCCGGTCAGCGCCAGCGAGACTGCAGAGCCGCCAGCGCGGCATCGGTAAGGCGTCCCCAGATGCGAAGCCTCGCCAGCCCGCCGTCGGGGTAGACGTCGACCCGGACATGGGTGACGGGGCGGTCGGCGTCGACGACGAAACGGTGCCTCGTGTCGGGCTGCGACCTGGTCCGGCGTACCAGCTCCCGCCACTCGACATCGTCGCCGGGTAAGTCGTCAGCGGTCGAGCAGCCACTCAGCTCGACGCATCCCGGTGCGTTGCCCACGAAGTACGACGTGTCGATCTCGACGTGCTCGACAACCCCCTCGCCGGCAAGCCGGAAGGTCGCGAAGTCGTTGCCGTCGTCGCGCCGACGGGCGTTCTCCCAACCGTGGCCCATCAGCTGGGCCCGACCAGGCATGATCAGGTTCCGTGGGGACGAGTAGAACGCGTCGGAGCAGCCGATCAGGTCACCGCCGTTCTCCAGTGCCGCCAGGTCGACCGTGCCGGTGAGGAAGCGGACGTCGGGCACGACCACCCCATGCACTCTGAAGCGTGCGACCCCGCCGTCGGGATAGATCGACAGCCGCACGTGCGTCCACACGCGGTCGTCGTCGACCGCGTACGTGTTGGCGGTGTCCCCCAGTGCCGCCGACTCGTCGACCAGGGTCTCCCAGGTGGCTCCGTCAACCTCGGCCGCGGCCGGGTAGCCGTCGATGCGGGCAGCCTCGATCGAGATGCTTGGCGGGTAGTTCCCGGCGAACCACGACGTGTCGACGACGACGCCGAACACGACCCCTGGGGCGCCAAGGCGCACGACGGCCCAGTCATGCCCGGGCTCACGACGCCGCCGCGTCTCCCATCCGTCGTAAACCTTGCCCTTGTGACCGAACTCGTGGACGGCGAAGACGGAGGGCTCTGGCTTGATCAGGTTCTCTCGTTGGGCGAACAGCTCGTCGTTGGCGACCACGACGCTGCCGCCGAGCTGACGGGAGGCGAGGTCCGGCAGCGCCGTGAAGGCAGTCGGCGCAGGAGAGTCAGGCACGTGTCGCTCCTTCTCGGGTCAGCAGCCGACCGATGGGTACGCCGACAACCGTGTCACGGCTGGCCACCTGCAGACCACGCAACCACGTCCGCCGGACGACGCCGGCCAGCTCACGACCGGCGTACGGGGTGACCGGATGCCTGTGGTGGAGCCGCGCCGCGTCGACGGTGAAAGTCTCATCGGGAGCGAGGACCACCAGGTCTGCGGCGAACCCCATGGCGATCTCGCCCTTACCCCTCACGCGCGCGACCCGAGCCGGCCGGCCGGCCATCCAGCCGAGCACGTCGGGCAGGCCGAAACCTCGCCGGCGTGCCTCACTCCAGACCAGGGGAAGGCCCAGCTGGAGGGAGGAGATCCCGCCCCACGCCTTCGCGAAGTCACCGCTGTCCAGATGCTTGAGCTCGGGCGTCGAGGGTGAGTGGTCCGAGACCACCATGTCGATGACCCCGTCGGCGAGTCCCTGCCACAGCAGGTCCTGGTTGGCACCATCGCGGATCGGCGGGCAGCACTTGTACTGCGTCTGGCCGGCGGCCACCTCCTCGGCCGCCAACGTCAGGTAGTGCGGGCACGTCTCGACCGTGACCGGAAGGCCGTCGGCGCGGGCCTGCGCCAACCGCGGGAGTGAGGCCGCGTTCGACAGGTGGAGGATGTGGACGCGCGTGCCATGAGCGGCGGCCCGCTCCAGCACCTCGGCGATCGCACGGTCCTCTGCCGCGGGTGGTCGTGACCGCACGAACTCGGCGTATGCGCGCCCGGACGGAGGTGGGGTGCCGTCGATGGTGGAGGCGTCCTCGGCGTGCACGATCAGGAGTCCGTCGAAGGAGGCGACCTCCTTCATCGCTGCGTCGAGACCGACAGAGTCGAGCGGTGGAAACTCGGCCACTCCGCTGTCGAGCAGGAAGCACTTGAAGCCGAAGACCCCCTCGTCATACAGGGCCTCGAGATGACCAAGGCTCGACGGCACCGCGCCACCCCAGAAGCCGACGTCGACGAAACGTTGACCCTCCGTCGCCCGCTGCTTGGCGGCCAGCGCCGCGGGAGTGACCGTGGGTGGGAGGGAGTTGAGCGGCATGTCGATGATCGTCGTCACGCCGCCGGCTGCCGCCGCACGCGTCGCCGAGGCGAAACCCTCCCACTCGGTGCGGCCCGGCTCGTTGACATGGACGTGCGTGTCGACGAGGCCGGGCAGCAGTACCTCGTCGTCGCCCAGCTCGACCAGACCGGCTTCACTGCGCGCACCGGTCCAGGCGCTTGACCGGGACTCCCCGTCGACCTCCGCCGCGTCAGGCTCCACCCAGACGATCGTGCCGTCGCGCACACCGACACCGGCACGGACAACCTCACCGTCGACGACCGCACGGCCACGGAACACCATGTCCGCTGTCGCGTCCTGCTGATCCATACCCCTCCTCGGCCCGCGAGCCTACCGAAGTGCCGATCAGCCGAGTCGACGCGACGCCAACCGGTCGAGCGTCGCGAAGCCGGTGCCGACCAGCTCCTCGACCATGTCAGCGGGGACGGCGCCGCAGTGCACTCCTCGGCGCACGAAGCCTGCAAGTGCCTGGGCCGTCGCCGGCTCGTCCAGGTAATGTCGGAGCCCCGCGCCATGGGATGACCCGCCTGAGGTGGCCAGGAAGACCTTGAGGCGAGCACAGATGAGGTAGATGTCGTCGCAGAAGAAGAGGTACGTCGCGGCGAACCGCGTCGGGAGCTGCGCCGGGTGCAGGTCCCAACCCTGGTAGAAGCCACGTTCCAGCGAGCGGCGGACCAGCCGGGCGTGCTCGGCCCAGGCGCGGTGGACGACCTGCGACGAGCCGACCGGCAGCATGTTGCTCGACCCGTCGGAGAGCCGGACTCCGGTGCCCGCCGCGGCGAGGGCCATCACGTTCTTCGCGTGCTCGGCGGCCGGATGGTCCATCGCCTGGTGAGCGGCGCTGATGCCGAGGGCCGCGGTGTAGTCATAGGTGCCGAAGTGCAGGCCGGTGCACCGCCCGTTGCTCTCGTGGACCAGCCGGGCCGCCAGCGCGCTGCCGTCGTACCCGAGGATCGACTGCGCGGTCTCGACCTGCACCTCGAATCGGAGCCGGCGCTCGGGCAGACCGTAGGCCGACTCAAGTCGAACGCAGGCCTCGACCATCGCCTGCACCTGTTCGACTGACGTGACCTTCGGCAGCGTGACCACCCATCCGTCGGGCAGGTCGCCGGCTTCCAGGAGCGTGCCGAGGAACAGGTCGAGCGTGCGCAGCCCTCGTCGCCGGGTCGCCGCCTCGAACGACTTGAACCGGATCCCGCAGTACGGCGGAGCGACTCCGCGCTCGGCGGCCTCGACCAGGGCGCGGGCGGCCGCCACCACGTCGCGGTCCTCGACCTCGTCTTCACGGGTGCCGTATCCGTCCTCAAGGTCGATGCGGAGATCCTCCATGGGCTCGGTCTCGAGCTTGTGCAGCACCGAAGTCCAGACCCCATCCCTGGCGAGCGCATAGCCGTCCATGTGGAACGGCAGCCCGAGCGCGTCGGCGAACGCCTGCGGGGTCGGGGCGTGCTGGTCGAGCGATGCCCGCGCCTCGGCGCCCCAACGGCGGGTGATGTCTGCGGTGACCTTGTCCGCCGGCACGTACACGGTGTGGACGGGTTGGCGTCGACCGTCGTCACCCGGGTAGAGGCGCGCCATCCGCTCGTCGGCAGGCGCGACGATCGCGTCGAGGGCCGCGAGGTCGCCTTCGCCGAGTCGGGGCGGCGAGAGGTCCGGCGAGCTCACTCGACGTACTCGTCGTAGGCCGGCAGCGTCGAGAACTCGACGAAGTCGTCGTCGAGAGCGACGCGTTCGAACAGCGCGCGGGCGTGGTCGAGCGCCTCCATCGCCTCCGGCTGGTCGGCGTAGGCGATGACGAGCTCGGCGTACACCTCCTCGACGACGGTCCGCACATAGGCGGCGGTGATGGCCGTCCCGTCGGCAGTTGTGATTCCCGCGTGTGTCCACTGCCAGAGCTGGCTGCGGGAGATCTCCGCGGTGGCGGCGTCCTCCATCAGGTTGTCGATCGCCGCGGCTCCGGTGCCGGACAGCCATGACATGAGGTAGCGGACCGCCACCGAGACGTTGCCTCGCACGCCGGCCTCGGTGACCTCACCGGGGGTCGATGAGACGTCGAGCAGCTCGGCGGCGCCGATGGACACCTCGCGTTGCTGGTCCAGCTGGTTGGGTTTGCTGCCGAGGACGGCCGCGAAGGCCCGCTCGCAGATCGGGACCAGGTCTGGGTGCGCGACCCACGAACCGTCGTAGCCGGCGCCGGCCTCGCGCTCCTTGTCGGCGCGCACCTTGTCGATCGCGGTCGCGTTGGTCTCGGGGTCTCGGCGACTGGGGATGAACGCCGCCATGCCGCCCATCGCGAAGGCTCCGCGACGGTGGCAGGTCGACACGAGCAGCTCGCTGTAGGCGCGCATGAAGGGCGCCGTCATGGTGACCGCGTTGCGGTCCGGCAGCACGAAGGATCCGCCGGCGTCGCGGAAGTTCTTGATCACGCTGAACAGGTAGTCCCAGCGTCCGGCGTTCAGCCCAGAGGCGTGCTCCTGAAGCTCGAAGAGGATCTCCTCCATCTCGAAGGCCGCGGTGATCGTCTCGATCAGGACTGTCGCGCGCACGCTTCCGTAGGGGATCCCGAGGACATCCTGGGCATGGGTGAACGCGTCGTTCCACAGCCGCGCCTCGAGGTGGCTCTCCAGCTTCGGCAGGTAGTAGTACGGCCCGAGCCCGCGGTCGAGCAGCTCGTCGGCGTTGTGGAAGAAGTGCAGACCGAAGTCGAGCAGCGCGCCGACCATCGGGGCACCGTCGACCAGCACGTGCTTCTCTGGCAGGTGCCAGCCGCGCGGACGTACGACGGGCACCGCGAGGTCGCCGTCGTCGAGCGCGTAGTCCTTGCCCGCCGGGGAGGTGAAGGAGAGCTGGTGACGGTGCGCGTCATAGAGCGACACCTGCCCCTCGATGACGTTGTGCCAGTGCGGGGTGTTGGCGTCCTCGAGGTCGGCGAGCCACACCCGCGCTCCCGAGTTCAGCGCGTTGATCGCCATCTTCGGGTCGGTGGGGCCGGTGATCTCGACGCGACGGTCCTGCAGGGCGACCGGCGCGGGGGCGACCTGCCAGTCGGCTTCACGCACATCGCGGGTCTCGTCCAAGAAGTCGAGTGTCCCGATCTCGCCGATCTGATGTCGGCGGACGACCCGGGCCTGCATGAGCTCGTCGCGACGCCCACCGAACGCGCGCTGCAGGTCGGCCACGAACGCCAGGGCAGCTGGCGTCAGGATCTCGCCCTGCCGCGCCTCTTCGTGCGGCGCCCTGACCTCGACTCCACTCGCGTCACTCATCGCTGCCCACCTTCCGTTTTCTCCCGTGAATTGCGCTCTGCCTTCGATCGTCTCCAGAGCCGACGATGTGCTCGGGGCGGACCGGCACCTTGGTCAGCTCGAGACCGCAGGCGTCCCGGATCGCGGCCATCACCGCCGGGCCCGACGAGATCGTCGGTGCCTCGCCGACACCGCGCAGGCCGTACGGCGCGTGCGGGTCGGCGTACTCCAGCACCTCGATCGGCATCGGCGGCGTGTCGAGAATGGTGGGGATCAGGTAGTCGGTGAACGACGGGTTGCGGATCTTGCCGTCCTTGATCTGGATCTCCTCCATCAGTGCGAGCCCCATCCCCTGGGTGCTACCGCCCTGGATCTGGCCGACCACAGCGTCGGGGTTGATCGCCTTGCCGACGTCTTGGGTGCAGGCGAGCTCGACGACCCTCACGAGTCCGAGCTCGACGTCGACGTCGACGACGGCCCGGTGCGCGGCGAAGGCGTACTGCACGTGGGCGAAACCCTGCCCGGTCTCGGGGTCGATCGGCTCGGTCCTGCGGTGCCGCCACTCGATGGTCTCCTCGACGACGTCGGTGCCGAGCACGTCGGCGATCGACGCGACCGCGCCGCGCTCGGCCGACACGATGTTGCCGCCCTCGAGACGCAGGTCGTGCAGGGGCGCGGCCAACGAACCGCCAGCCAGCTCGAGGACCCGCTCACGCACTCGGTGGCACGCGGCGCGGACCGCGCCACCGGTCACGTACGTCTGGCGTGATGCCGACGTCGAGCCACCCGACCCGATCCCGGTGTCCTTCGGATGGACCACCACGGTGTCGACGCCCAGCTCGGTGCGGCAGATCTGCTGCTCGACGGTCACCAGCCCCTGCCCGACCTCGGCCGCGGCAGTGCGCACGGTGGCCTGCGGCGCACCACCTACCACCTCCAGACGCACCCGGGCTGTCGAGTAGTCGTCGAAGCCCTCCGAGAAGGCGACGTTCTTGTACGCGACGGCATACCCCACCCCGCGGCGCACCCCCTCACCATGTGTCGTGTTGGAGACACCGCCGGGCAGGTGTCGCAGGTCGGTGGCGTCGAGCTCGGAAGGCATCGGCATCGCCTCGAGCCGCCGCAGGAGCTCGGCGACGGGTGCGGCGCTGTCGACTATCTGGCCGGTAGGCGTCCGCGAGCCCTCCTCCATGGCGTTGAGGACGCGCAGATCGACGGGGTCCATGCCGAGCTCCGCGGCGATCTTGTCCATCTGCGCCTCGTAGGCGAAGGCTGTCTGCACCGAGCCGAAGCCGCGCATCGCGCCGCACGGCGGGTTGTTGGTGTAGGCGCCGTAGCAGTCGACGTGGATGTTCGGTACGACGTACGGGCCTAGCCCCATGGTGCCCGCATTGCCGACCACGGCAGGCGTCGACGAGGCGTAGGCGCCGCCGTCGAGGTAGATCTCGGCCTTCACGTAGACGATCCGGCCGTCTCGGCCGACGCCGTGCTCGTAGCGCATCGTCGCCGGGTGCCGGTGCACGTGTCCGAAGAAGGACTCCTCGCGGTTGTAGACCATCTTCACCGGCTTGCCGGTGTGCAGCGCCAGCAGGCAGCTGTGCACATGCATGGACAGGTCCTCGCGGCCGCCGAACGCACCCCCGACGCCGGAAAGTGACAGGCGCACCTGCGCCGGCCGCAGCCCCAGCGCGGCGCAGATCTGGCGCTGGTCGACGTGCAACCACTGGGTGGCGATGTAGAGGTCGACGCCGCCCAGCCCGTCAGGCACCGCGAGGCCCGCCTCGGGCCCGAGGAACGCCTGGTCCTGCATGCCGACGTCGTAGTCGCCGACCACCACCACGTCGGCGCTCGGGCTCGGGTCGCCGACCCGAACCTTCAGGTGCCGCACCAGGTTGCCCTCCGGGTGCAGGTGGGCCGCCTCGCGGCTCAGCTCGGTCACCCGCCCGGCGCTGTCGCCGTGGAGATCCGGGGACGCGTGGCCGAGGGCGGCTCGCGCGTCGGTGACCGGCACCAGCACCTCGTAGTCGACCTTGATCTTCTTGGCTGCCTGCCGGGCGATCTCGGGGTGGTCCGCTGCCACCAGCGCCACCGGCTCACCCTGGTAGCGGACCACGTCGTACGCCAACACCGGCTGGTCGGCAACCTCGAGGCCGTAGCTCTTCTCACCCGGGACGTCCTCATGGGTAAGCACGGCGAAGACCCCTGCGGTCGCCAACGCCTCGCCGATGTCGATGCTCCTGATGCGGGCGTGAGGATGGGGGCTGCGAACCGTGACACCCCACAGCATGGTGTCCATCCACAGATCGCTGCCGTAGGCGAACTCACCGGTCACCTTCAAGGTCGAGTCGGGTCGCAGCGCACTCTCCCCGACCCCGCCGGCGCCTTCGGCCTGTCGGTCGTCGCGCTTTGCGTCCGGTACCCCCGTCGGAGCGCTGGCGGGCTTCGTAGGCGAGACCGGAGCCGGTGTCGCAGCAGTGACCGCTCGAGGCTGGCCCTCCGGCCTACTCAGCTCGGTGTGCCTCGCTGTCATGAGGTGACCCCCGCCCGGGCCAGCAACACCCTGCTCGCGGACCTCGCGCCCTGTGCGACCGCCGTCTCGTCGACACCGACGAGCTCGCCACGGCGTACGACGGCCGAGCCCTGGACCAGCAGCAGCTCCAAGGGCGGCGGCGCACCGAGCACCAGCGCGGCCACCGGGTCGACGATGTCGATGTGCGGCAGCGTGTCAAGTCGCCACAGGGCGATGTCGGCGAGCTTGCCTGGCTCGAGGGAGCCGATCTGGTCGTCCCAGCCGAGCACCTTCGCACCGCCGATGGTGGCCATCTCCAGCCCTTCGCGGACGCCCAGCGCGTCGGGTCCCCCCGTTGCACGGGCGAAGAGCACGGCGTGCCGG
>JACDHG010000060.1:0-2998 GCA_013821195.1 Propionibacteriales bacterium | reverse complement strand
TCCTCGATGAGCGACGACGCCTCGTTCGACGCGGCCCCGTCCACGCCGAGGCCGACGGAGACACCGGCGTCGCGCAGGTCGCGGCTGCGACAGATGCCGGCCCCGAGCCTGGCGTTCGACGAGGGGCAGTGGCCGACGCCTGTCGAGGTCCGAGCGAGCGTGGCGATCGCAGCGTCGTCGAAGTGGATGCCATGGGCCAGCCACACATCGGGGCCGAGCCAACCGAGCGACTCGACGTACTCGACCGGCGAGCAGCCGAACCGCTCACGACAGAAGGAGTCCTCGTCAACGGTCTCGGCCAGGTGGGTGTGCAGACGCACCCCCTTGTCGCGGGCGAGCGCGGCCGCCTGCTCGAGCAGCTCGCCGGTGACGGAGAACGGTGAGCACGGCGAGACCCCGACGCGCAGCATCGAGTCAGGCCCCGAGTCGTGGTGGGAGTCGATGGCCGCTGCTGTCGCTTCGAGGATCCGGTCGACGTCCTCGACGACGTGGTCGGGTGGCAGCCCGCCGTCGCTGTGGCCGAGGTCCATCGAGCCACGGGTCGGCAGGAAGCGCAGCCCCACGGTCTTGGCGGCGTCGATCTCTGCGGCGAGCAGGTCCCCGCCGTCCGCGGGGAAGACGTAGTGGTGGTCCATCGACGTCGTGCAGCCGGTGCGCGCGAGCCAGCTCAGTCCTCCGAGCGCGGCCGCCCGCACCGTGTCCTCGTCGATGCAGCCCCAGATGGGGTAGAGCGTGGTCAGCCAGTCGAAGAGCGGCGAGTCCACGGCGAGACCTCGCGTCACCCACTGGTACAGGTGGTGGTGGGTGTTGACGAGACCGGGGGTGGCAAGGCAGCCGCGTGCGTCGACGTACGTCACATCATGGAGGTCACGCGGCGCGGCACCGGCACCGACAGAGGTGATCCGGGCACCGTCGACGACGATGTGGCCGACGGCGTGCTCGGTGCGTGCGGTATCCATCGTGACGACCGCGCAGCCGTCGAGGACGAGCCTCACGGCTGCGCACCTGAGACCGTGTCCAGCCTTTCGGCGGCAAGGCGTACGGCGTCGAGGATCTTCTCGTACCCCGTGCACCGACAGAGGTTGCCGGCAAGGGCCTCTCGGATCTCGGCGTCGTCGGGGTGCGGGTCGCGCTGGAGCAGGTCATGGGTCTGCACGATCAGCCCCGGCGTGCAGAACCCACACTGGACCGCGCCGGCCTCGATGAACGCCTGCTGGACCGGATGCAGCTCGTCATCGATCGTGAGGCCCTCCACGGTGATGATCTCGTGGCCTTGCGCCTGCCCGGCGGCGACGAGACAGGCGCAGGCGGGGAGGCCGTCGACGTAGACGGTGCAAGAACCGCATTCGCCTTGCTCACAGGCGTTCTTGGAGCCTGGGAGGCCCATCCGTTCACGCAGCATGTAGAGGAGGCTCTCGCCCTCCCAGACGTCGTCGACGTCGTACGGCTCGCCGTTGACGGTGGTGGTGACGCGCATCAGGTTATCCCTCCCGCATAGTCTGCCCACGCCCAGGTGAGCGTACGACGAGCCATCACGGCAAGCGAGTGGAGCCGGTATGCCGCGGTGCCGCGGACGTCGTCGATGGGTGAGGCCGCTGCCTTGACCCGGTCACCGAACTCCCGCGTGAGACTGTCGGGCAGTGCCCCACGAGACTCCCACAGGCCAAGGTCGTCGAGTGCCGACGACAGGAACGACTCTGCCTCGACAGCACGGCGAGGGGTTGGGGCGGCAGAGCCGATGCCCGTGCCGATGCGCTGCTCGTCCGGGTGCAGGGCGAGACCGAAGGCCGACACCGAGATGACCATCGCGTTCCGGGTGCCGATCTTGCTGAACTGCTGCGGCCCGCTCGGTGACCTGACCAGAATCGCCGAGATCAGCTCGTCCGGGCGGCCGGCATGCTGCTTGACGCCGGTGTAGAACTCCTCGATGGGCACCGTGCGCGTGCCCTCGACGCTGGCCAGCTCGACCTCGGCCCCACCAGCCAGCAGCGGGGGGTGGGAGTCGCCAGCCGGCGACGCTGCGCCGAGGTTGCCCCCGACCGTGCCCCGGTTGCGGATCTGCGGCGACCCGACCGTGCGGGCGGCCATGGCGAGACCCGGCAGGACGTCTCCGAGCTCCTCGATGACGCGGGTATAGGTCACGCCGGCTCCCAGTCGCACGACGTCGCCGTCGCGCGACCAGTCGCTGAGCTCGCGCACCCCGGTGAGGTCGAGCAACGCCGGCGGGCGGCGCATGTCGAAGTTGATCTCGACCATCACGTCGGTGCCACCCGTGAGGGCAAGGGCGTCCGGGTGCTCCTGCCTGACGGCCAGCGCGTCAGCCCAGGTCGTCGGGGCTAGGAACTCCATCGTCACCCTTCCCAGGCTCGACCGGGATCGGGTCCGTCGTCGCGCAGGACCGCTACCTGGATGAGCCCGTAGGGCCGGTCCGCGGCGTGAAAGACCTCACCGGGGTTGTCGAGGCCGAATCGCTCGAGGTCGACGGCGAAGTGGTGGATGTTCGGCGCGGACAGTCTGATCTCGGCCACGGCGTGCTGTCGCTCCAGCACCGTCTTGCCCATCTCGTACAGCGTCTGCTGCAGCGCGAGGCTGTGCACGGTGGCGAACCTCTCGAGCAGGGTCGCCCGGATCTCGTCGTACGACGTACGCCAGTCGGCGGCGACGACGCTGTAGCGCCAGCGCACTGTCAACGAGGTGGACATGACGCGATCGTGGGTCTCTGCCAGTGTGGTGAACTCGTCACGCAGGAAGCCGGCGAACTCCGAGCCGGTCGACTTGAGCACGACAAGATCCCGGAGACCGGACACGACCCATGCCTGCTGGTCGGCGCCCGTCCCGTCGACCGTCACGACGGTGGTCCGCACGTCCCGGCCGCGACGCACGAAGCTGTGGTCGTGCCGGTCACCGTCGATCTCGATGCGGTCCCAGGCGTACTCCTCGATCTCGATGCGTGAGCCGGTGACGGGCTCGACTTCGTCGACGAAGTGGCGGGCAAGGG
>JACDHG010000014.1 GCA_013821195.1 Propionibacteriales bacterium | reverse complement strand
ATGGGGGTGGACGGTCTTGAAGCCGACCGCCGTCAAGAACCTTGCCGGGACCACGCACGCGTGCTCGTGACCCTGGGCGTCGCCGACAGCCTCGATCGCCCGGACGCCCTTCCGTCGCATCACGTCTTTCGCCACCGACTGGATGAGCACCCGTCCGAGGCCCGCGGCGGCGAACTGCGGCAGGACTCGGGCGGTCATCAGCAGGACGGCGTCGTCCCCAGTGGCTTCGGCGGATGCGCTGGCGCGCAGAGCGACATACTGCGGGGGGGCGTAGACCGCGAACGCGGCGAGCTGCCCGTCGACGTACAGCAGGCGACCGCAGCTGCCCCAGTCCAGCAGCACAGCCGAGAGCCAGTCGTCCTTACCTGCTGCGTCCGGCCGACGGTGACCAGCCTCCCAGAAGACACAGGAGCGGCACGGTGCCGGCAGGTCTGCGACGTTGTCACCTGTCAACGAGACGAGGCGGCGACCCATCGTCAGGTGCCGTCCGCGCGGTCGGTGCCAGCCATGTCACGCTCTGCCTCGCCGAGGACACGTCTCACCCCTTCATGGTAGTGGGCAGCCGACTCGCCGGCTGCGGGCCGACGGCAGCCCCCGAAGAGAAGGGTGAAGCCGCGCTGATGAAACGCCGCCTTCGTCGTGGCTCCCCTGCGTCCGGCCCGGTGACGTCGATCGGGCCGTACGGGACCACCCAGCTCATCAGCGCCATCAAGCGAGCACCATCCGGACGCGCCGAGGGGTCGTCCGAGCGCTCGGCCTTCGTCATCAACAGCTCGCGGATCCGCTCCCCCAGCTCGGCGGCCTCGTCGGCAGTGAGCCACAGCCGAGACTGGTTGAGCGTGGTCGCGGACTGCCACGGCTCCGGCTCGGCGTCATGGCGGGCGGTCGCTGCCCGGAGGAGCTGGACCTCGCGGTCGACCGCGACATCGCGCAGAGCCGATGCCAAGGTCGGATCCCCGGCGTCATCACCCCAGCTGAGGGACTCCGCGACGACCTTCCACGGCCGGCGCCGGCCAGGGCCACCGGTCGACTGCCGGACGAAGCCGTGGTCCCCCAGCCTGCGCAGGTGCCAGGACACGTTCGCCGCCGTCTGGCCAAGCTCGCCGGCCGCCTCGCTCGCCGTCATCGAGCCGCGCACCGTCAGCAGCTCGAGCAGGGCGAGCCGGACCGGATGAGCGAGTGCCTTCATGTCGGCTGTGGAGGTGACACGGCGCCGAGTGATCGTCATGGCATGCAAGGTACTCTTTCGAAAGAATCCTTGCAACAACGAGCCCCAGCGCGGGTTGGAGAGTCACGGGGTTGATGTCGATAAAGCGATAGATCGCTGGATGGCTCAGAGTTCGACTGTTCCTGCCTGCGGAGTGGACTCCATCAGCTCGAGGATGCGCCGCAAGTCGTCGAGGGACGCGAATTCGACGGTGATCTTCCCCTTGCTCTTGCCCAGCTCGACGCTGCACCGCGTCTCGAACCGATTTGACAGCCGGTCGGCGATCTCGGTGAGCCCAGGCACCGACACGCGCGGCTGGCGGGTCCGGGAGACCACTCCGGTGTCACCGACAGCCACCATCTCCTCGAGTGCGCGGACCGAGATCCCCTCTGCCACGACCCGCGACGCGAGCTCGTCCTGACCGGCCGGGTCCATAACGGCGAGCAGGGCCCGCGCATGTCCCGCGGACACGATACCGGCGGCGACCCGCCGTTGTACCGGTGCGGACAGCTTGAGCAGGCGCAACGTGTTGGAGATCTGCGGGCGAGACCGGCCCAGGCGTCCCGCCAGCTCATCGTGCGTGCACCCGAAGTCGTCAAGCAGCTGCTGGTACGCCGCAGCCTCCTCCAGCGGGTTGAGCTGGGCACGGTGAAGGTTCTCCAGCAGCGCGTCGCGGAGCAGGTCGACGTCAGCCGTCTCCCGCACGATCGCAGGGATCGTTTCGAACCCCGCCAACTGGGCTGCCCGCCAGCGACGTTCGCCCATGATGAGCTCGAACTGGTCTGTCGAGCGGGCCCGGACGACCACCGGCTGCAGCAGCCCGACCTCACGGAGGGACGCGACAAGCTCAGCCATGGCGTCCTCGTCGAAGGCGGTTCTGGGCTGGCGGGGATTGGCGACGAGCTGGGTGAGGGGAAGCTCAGCGAAGTATGCGCCCTCCACCGAAGGTGCGACGGGCTCCAGCGTCGACGTCTCCTCGGTCGCACCGAGGTCGGGAGAAGGCGTCGGCGCAGCGGGCGCCGCAGGCTGGCGCTGCGAAGCGGTGGGGGATGAGGGGATGAGGGACCCAAGGCCCCGCCCGAGCCCGCCGCGCCGAGGGGTGCTCACCCGCCATCCTCTGCTTGCTGGGTCTTCCCTTGGTGGGCAAGCTCTCTGGCCGCTTCAAGGTACGACAGCGAGCCGACCGAGCTCGGATCGTAGGTGACCACCGTCTGGCCGTAGCTCGGTGCCTCGGAGATGCGGACCGACCGAGGGACAGCTGCCTTGAGCACAACGTCCCCGAAGTGGTGGCGGACCTCGTCGGCGACCCCTGCCGCCAGCCGGGTGCGGGCGTCATACATCGTGAGCAGGATGGCTCCGACCGTCAGGGTCGGGTTGAGATGCTCCCGGATCGAGTCCGTCGTGCGCAGCAGCGCGCTGACACCCTCGAGTGCGTAGTACTCGCACTGGATCGGAACCAGGAGCTCGCGTCCGGCCGTCAACGCGTTGACGGTCAACAGCCCCAGCGACGGAGGACAGTCGATGAAGACGTAGTCATAACGGTCGTCCACCGCGGCGCGCTCGTCGAGATGAGCGTCAAGAGCCCGCTTCAACCGCGTCTCACGCGCCACCAGCGAGACGAGCTCGATCTCAGCTCCGGCGAGATCGACCGTCGCCGGGACGACGAACAGTCCCGGCACCTCCTCGCACTCGGCGATCACATCGCCCATCGGCGCGCCGTCCACCAGCACCTGGTACGCCCCTGGCGTGCCTTCCCGGTGCTCGATCGACAGGGCGGTCGACGCGTTGCCCTGCGGGTCGAGGTCGACCACCAGCACCTTCATCCTCTGCTGGGCCAATGCGGCCGCCATGTTGACGGCTGTGGTGGTCTTGCCGACTCCACCCTTTTGGTTCGCCACGGCAAAGACGCGGGTAGCCGCCGGGCGTGGCAGGGAGCTGCTCCTCATCCGCGCATGCCCTCCGAGTCTTCGCCTGGTCGAGTCAGCGAGTGACGCCTGTTGGCCTTCGGGGATCGATGGGACTCCGTTGGCGACAACTGCGGCGGTCACGGGCGGGGAGGTTGTTTCACGTGAAACAACCGGCTCGAGCGGCCGCCACGGAGGCGGAGCACCGGCTTCCGGCGGCCAGCCGAGCCCTGGTCGTGCCGTGGTTGCAGCACCCGGCCATCCCAGCCGGGCGACAACGGTCGGTTCCTTCACAGTGGGTCAGTCCTCCCTCGGGCCGCTGAGAGACTCTATCCGAACCAGTGTGGTCGGCGGAGTCGTCACGTCGGCGCCCCACTGCTCGACCACGGCGCCAATGCCGAAGCGCCGCAACACCGAGCGGCTTGACACCACCTCATCCTGGGCGGCAGCACCTTTGAGAGCCAGCATTCTTCCGCCCGGGGCGACCAGCGGCCAGCACCACTCCATCAACCGGTGAAGTGGGGCCACCGCCCGCGCCGTCGCGACCGTGAAGGTTCGGACAGCGTGTAGTTCCTCGGCGCGGGCCCTCACGACTTCGACGTTCTCCAGCCCGAGGTCAGCGACGACCTCGCCAAGAAACGTCGCGCGTCGCAGGAGTGGTTCCAACAGACAGACCCGCAGGTCGGGACGCGCGAGCGCAAGGACGACCCCGGGGAGGCCGGCTCCGCTTCCTACATCGACCACGGAGCTGCCGTGCGGAAAGGCCGCCGCGATGACGGCGCAGTTCAGCACGTGGCGGGACCACAAGCGAGGCACCTCCCGCGGGCCGATCAGACCCCGGTCCACTCCGAGACCCGCCAACAAGTCGATATAGCGATGTATCGCCTTATCCTCGGGGAAGAGTTCTTGGAGCAAGGTCGACGACGGGGTTTCACGTGAAAGTCCCCGACCGTCCAGCGGAGTCTCCATCTCTGAGTGCCCGCCGTCAGGTCGAGGGGGAGACCACGACGCAGCGGGTGGGCTCGACGCCCTCCGAGGCGCTCGCCAAGCCGGCCGCGGCAATCGCGTCGTGTACCACTTTGCGCTCGAACGGGGACATCGGCGCGAGCTTGATGGGCTCGTTGGACTCCTTCACCTCGGCGACCGCGTCCTGTGCCAGCTCGACAAGGTTCTTGCGTAGCTCCGCCCGGAAGCCGCCGATGTCGAGCATCAGCCGACACCGCTCACCGGTCTCCCGGTAGACGGCGAGCCTGGTCAGCTCCTGAAGGGCGTCGAGTACCTCACCGTCGTCACCCACCAGTGCCTCGAGTCCCTCGCCGACGATGGAGACAGCGGCTCGGTCCCCTTCGACGTCCATGTCGAGATCGCCGTCGAGATCGGCGATGTCCAGCAGCTCCTCGAGGTAGTCCGCGGCGATATCACCCTCGGCCTCGAGCTGCTTGAGGCGATCCGGCGGACCGAGGTGGGTCTCGACGGGAGCATCACCAGGGGGATCGACTGGGCTGGTCACTGATTCGGTCATCGGAACTTCCGGGTCGGAGGGGCTACTTGCGCTTACGTTGGCTGCGCGACTGCTTCTTGGGCTGGGGGCGGACGACAGGTTTGGGAGAGTCCACCTCGGCAACGAGGGTCCCGCCAGGGGGCACCGCCGCAGTATCGGGGTGCCGCTTGCTGTCGCGAGCCTGCTTTGCGTCGAACGCCGGAGTGCCGGGAGTCGGGTTGTTGCGGATGACATAGAACTGCTGGCCCATCGTCCACATGTTCGAGGTGGTCCAGTACAACAAGACGCCGACCGGGAAAGCGATACCGCCGACGGCGAACACGACAGGGAGCACGTACAGCAGGATCTTTTGCTGCTGGGCGTACTGCCCGGTGAGTGCCGACGCCGGCATGTTCTTGCGCATCAGCTGGCGCTGCGTCGTGAAGGTCGTGATGGTCATCAAGGCGACGAGCACTCCGGCGACGAGCTGGACGTGCCACGAGTCGGCACCCGTGAACGAGTCGGAGATCTTGACGACGCCGAAGATCTTTCCTTCGGCGAGCGTCTTGACGAGAGGCTTAAACGATTCCTGC
Organism: Propionibacteriales bacterium; assembly: GCA_013821195.1. Lineage (GTDB taxonomy): Bacteria > Actinomycetota > Actinomycetes > Propionibacteriales > Nocardioidaceae > JACDHG01. The sequence continues at coordinate 16,990 of JACDHG010000014.1, read as the reverse complement.
TCGAAGAAGCCGACGCCCTTGTTGTGTGCGGCTTCGTTCAGAGTGCGGAACAGCGCGAGGAAGATCGGCATCTGCAGCAACAAGGGCAGGCAGGAGGCGAGCGGGTTGGTTCCGGTGTCCTTGTAGAGCTTCATCGTCTCTTGAGTGAGCCGCTCGCGGTCGTGCCCGTACTTCTTCTGCAGCTCCTTGACCTTCGGTTGCAGCAGCTGCAGGTTTCGGCTGTTCTTGATCTGTTTCACGAACAGGGGGATCAGCAACGTCCGGATCACGAGGGTCAGGCCGACGATCGAGAGCGCCCACGACCAGCCGGCGTTGAAGCCGAGCACGCCGTTGAAGAGCTTGTGGAAGACGATCAGGATGCCCGATGTCACGTAGTACAACGGCAGCATGATCGCGTGTCCGACGGAGATGAAGAAGTCGATCACGTCACATCCTCGCTCACCATCGTGGCTCCGGATCTCGCTCGCCAGGAAAACTCAGTAGGCACGGGGTCGTACCCACCCGCCGCCCAGGGATGACAGCGGGTGACCCGGCGTGCCGCCAACCAACTGCCATGTGCCGCACCGTGCCGGTACACCGCCTCGAGTGCGTAGGCGGAGCACGAGGGATGGTAGCGACAGACCTGCCCGTATAACGGGCTGATCAGCGCGCGGTACACCCGTAGCACTGCTATCAGAAGGTACCTCATGACCGAAGTGCCTCGAGCCTGCGCAGACAGTCTGCGAGGTCCGCGGCGAGCACCGGGGTGGGAACGAATGCCGCCTTGCTGGTGGCTCTCACCACCGTGAGACCAGGGACCAACGCATCCAGGTGCTCCTTCATCACATGACGTAACCGGCGTCTCACCCGATTTCGTACGACGGCCTGACCGACTGACCTGCCGACCGCGAACCCGACGAGGGCAGTGCCGCCATGGTGCGCCCCGAGGTGGTGGACGACCACGGTGGAGGACGTTCGGCGCTGCCCGCGACGAACGGCACGCTGAAAGTCACCGGCTCGACGGAGGCGATGCGCTGCAGGCAGCACGGCAAGACGACTCAGGTGGCCAGTCGGCTGCGGCCTCTGCGGCGGCGGCCAGCCAAGATGGCGCGCCCCGCGCGGGTGCGCATACGCAGACGGAACCCGTGCGTCTTGTTGCGCTTACGGTTGTTCGGTTGGAACGTACGCTTGCTCACGAGGGCTACTCCGGGGCTCGACTCTCGTTCCCGCGACTTCTTGGCAAAGCAAGTCGATAAAGCGAGAGATAGACACTGACGGGACCAGTGGAATCTGCCGGCTGGGCCGACTGAGCCACGGTACGCGGTGGCCGTCGAGCCGGTCAAACTCACCGACGCCCTGCCGTCACCGTGCCCCTACCGCACCGCGACACGCCGATCGGTGCTTGACCGGACAGGAGATTTTGCGCTCACCTGTGGAGAACCTCTTGAACTCCCTCTCGCTTTGTTGTTAGCGTCCGATCGGCACGTTGCATCCTCCGCCGGTGTCACCGGCGCTTCGCGCATACCCAGCACCCGTTGTGCACAGCCTGTGGACAAGTATGTGGATCGTCGGTTTCTTTCGCTGTCTGTCTGCGGGCCGCCACCAAGATTGGGAGTAGATCGCGCGATGACTCAAGGAGTTGACCTCGTCAAGGTCTGGACCACCATCGTCGAGGAGCTCCCCGCAAGCCACCGGGCCTGGCTCGCAGCATCCGAGCCCGTCACCTTGCACGAGAACACCGCGATCGTCGCCGTGCCTGACGACTTCACCCGCAGTCAGCTGGAGACGCGGCTGCGGCCGCGCCTCGAGCACGCGCTCAGCCATGCCCTCGGCCTCCAGGTTCGGCTCGCGGTCACTGTCGACACCAACCTCGCCGACGACGTACCCACCATCGACGCAGACCTCGACTCCCCGGAGGCCATGGCGCCGTTCATCGCAGAACAGGCGCCGGCCGTCGTGCACTCCGGCATGACGATCAGCGCCCCCGAGGCCTCGCAGGGAAGCGTCAAGGACACTCGACTCAACCCGAAGTACGTCTTCGAGACGTTCGTGATCGGATCGTCCAACCGGTTCGCGCACGCGGCCGCCGTCGCCGTCGCCGAAGCCCCCGGCAAGGCCTACAACCCGCTACTGATCTATGGCGACTCAGGGTTGGGCAAGACGCACCTGCTGCACGCGATCGGTCACTACGTCCGCAACCTCTACACCGGCGCGCGAGTACGCTACGTCAGCAGCGAAGAGTTCACCAACGACTTCATCAACGCCATCCGCGACGACCGCGCGAACGCGTTCCAACGCCGGTACCGCGATATGGACGTGCTGCTCATCGACGACATCCAGTTCCTCGAGGGCAAGATCCAGACGCAGGAAGAGTTCTTCCACACCTTCAACACGCTCCACAACGCGAACAAGCAGATTGTCATCACGTCGGACCGGCCACCCAAGCGTCTCGCGGCGCTCGAGGACCGGTTGCGCAACCGGTTCGAGTGGGGCCTGATCACCGATGTCCAGCCACCGGACCTCGAGACGAGGATCGCGATCCTGCGCAAGAAAGCGGCGACCGAGCGTCTGACGGCGCCGGCCGACGTGCTGGAGTTCATCGCGAGCAAGATCCAGACCAACATCCGTGAGTTGGAGGGTGCCCTGATCCGGGTGACGGCGTTCGCGAGCCTCAACCGGCAACCGGTCGATCTCACGCTTGCCGAGATCGTCCTCAAGGACCTCATCCCCGAAGGGGGCGAGCCGGAGATCACCGCTGCCGTGATCATCGCCCAGACCGCCGCCTACTTCGGGCTGTCCATCGACGACCTGTGTGGAGCGAGCCGTAGCCGGGTGCTCGTCACCGGTCGACAGATCGCCATGTACCTGTGCCGTGAGCTCACCGAGCTCTCCTTGCCAAAGATCGGTCAGCAGTTCGGTGGCCGCGACCACACCACGGTCATGCATGCCGACCGCAAGATCCGCCAGCTCATGGCCGAGCGTCGCAGCGTCTACAACCAGGTCCGCGAGCTCACCAACCGGATCAAGCAGCAGGCCCGACAGCAGTGAGCACCCTCGAGATCTCCCGCCCCAGCAGAGGGACGCACCTGGGGAAGCTTCCCCCGCACCAGGGCTCACCCTGTGGACGTCTGTGGACAACGGCGCCAGCGGTCGACGGTCACCCACCCACTCCTGCCCGTGAGGTCGGGTTGTCAACACCTGGGAGCCGCCTCGACAGTGCCCCTCAACTGCCACTATCGACGTTATCCCCAGTATCCACCGTTGCTACGAAGACGGTGAGACGATGCTCCGGATGACTCGTTCCTCAAGACAGGTTTCCGGTACGGTTTGGGGAGAACGTGTCAGCTGTCCCCCCGCTTCTGTCGGATGTGACGCCGCCATGACAGGATTCACGTCCACTGAGACCAGACGCCCGGTGCCACCCGTCGTCATGGCTCGGGAGCGACCGTCAGGAGGCAGCACATCGTGAAGTTCCGTGTCGATCGGGATGTCCTGGCCGAGGCAGTCGCATGGACCGCGCGCAGCATCCCGACCCGCCCAGGCACGCTGCCACAGCTGTCCGGGATCTTGGTCGCGACGGGCCCGGGCGGTATCACGCTCAGCGGTTTCGACTATGAGACATCGGCTCGGGTGACCGTGCCCGCAGACGTCGCGGACGACGGTCAGGTCCTGGTGTCGGGTCGGCTCCTTGCCGACATCGCTCGGGCACTGCCGACTCAGCCTGTCGACGTCAACCTCGACGGGGCGAAGCTCTCGGTCGGTTGCGGCAGCTCGCGCTTCAGCCTCCAGACCATGCCGGTGGAGGACTACCCACAGCTGCCCGAGATGCCCCAGGTGTCCGGGACTGTCGACGGCGATCTGTTCGCCGCCGCCGTGCAGCAGGCAGTGACGGCTGCGGGACGCGACGACATGCTGCCTGTCCTCACCGGCGTCAAGCTCGAGATCGACGGCTCCACCGTGACGCTGCTGGCCACCGACAGGTTCAGGCTGAGCCTGCGGGAGCTGTCCTGGCGGCCCGAGCAGACGGATCTCTCCGTGAGCGCCCTCGTCCCAGCCCGGGTGCTCGCCGAAGCAGCCCGGTCCCTGAGCGCGGGCAGCGAGCTGAGTATCGCGCTCGGCACCGCCGCCGCCGGCGAGGGGCTCATCGGTTTCGAGTCGAAGGCGGCCGGCGGGCAGCGTCGTACGACGACACGCCTCATCGAGGGAGCTTTTCCGAACGTCCGCCAACTGTTCCCGGCAACGTCCGAGATCAGCGCTCAGGTCGAGGTCGCGGCGCTGATCGACTCGGTCAAGCGAGTGTCGCTGGTGGCCGGGCGCAACACCCCCATCCGGCTGTCCTTCACGGAGCAGTTGGTCAACCTCGAGGCAGGCAACGGCGAGGAGGCCCAAGCGTCGGAGTCCTTGGAGGCGAGCCTGCTGGGTGACGACATCTCGATCGGCTTCAACCCGGCATACCTGCTCGACGGGCTGGGGGCGGTGACGGGAACTCACGTTCACATCGCCATGACGCAGCCGGCGCGCCCTGCTGCTTTCACGAGCATGGCCGGCGCTGGTGCCCAGCCTGATCTGGACTTCCGCTACCTCCTCATGCCGCTGCGCATGCAAGGCTGACGAAGCCACCTCGACCTGAAGGGGCCACCATGGACATCGGAATGATCGGCCTGGGCAAGATGGGCGGCAACATGCGCGAGCGCCTGCGCCGCGGCGGTCACACGGTCGTGGGCTTCGACCGCGACCCGGAGCTCAGCGACGTGGAGAGTCTCGAGAAGCTGTGCCAGGCGCTGCCGTCACCCAAGGTCGTGTGGGTGATGGTCCCGTCGGGCGATCCGACACGCGAGACCGTCAAAGCGCTTGGCGCACTCCTCGGGGAGGGTGACGTCGTCGTCGACGGCGGCAACTCGCGGTGGACCGACGACAAGGAGCACGGCGACTACCTCGCCGAGCGTTCGGTCGGTTTCGTCGACTGCGGTGTCTCCGGCGGTGTCTGGGGCCTCGACAACGGTTATGCGCTCATGTGTGGTGGGGACGCCAAGCACGTCGCCGTGGTGCAGCCGGCATTCGACACGCTCAAGCCCGATGGAGAGTTCGGTTTCGTCCATGCCGGGCCGGTCGGTGCCGGCCATTTCTCGAAGATGGTGCACAACGGCATCGAGTACGGCGTCATGCAGGCCTACGGTGAAGGCTACGAGCTGCTCGAGAAGGCCGCCGTCTGCGAGAACGTCACCGAGGTGCTCAGGTCCTGGCGTGAGGGGACGGTCGTGCGCTCGTGGCTGCTCGACCTGCTGGTGGCCGCGCTCGACGACGATCCTGGGCTGTCGCAGATCGCTGGCTACGCCGAGGACTCCGGCGAGGGACGTTGGACGATCGAGGCCGCGATCGAGCACGCCGTTCCGATGCATGCGATCACAGCCGCGCTGTACGCGCGGTTCCAGTCGCGCCAGGAGGACCCACCCGCGATGAAGGCCGTCGCCGCGATGCGCAACCAGTTCGGCGGCCACGCCGTCCGTGCCGGTGGTGCCGCCGGAGCGACACCCACCGCGGACATCGACCCGCCGCAGTAGCAACGTGTATGTCTCGCTGCTGGAGCTCGTCGACTTCCGCTCGTATCCTCATGCTGATGTCGCCCTGGCGGCTGGAGTCTCCGCATTCTTCGGACCCAACGGTCAGGGCAAGACGAACCTCGTCGAGGCTGTCGACTACATCGCCACCCAGTCCTCCCACCGGGTCTCGAGCGAGCAGTCGCTCGTGCGCTCAGGCGCCGAGCGGGCGATCGTGCGAGCGGCGGTCCAGCGTGACGAGCGCCGGGTACTGATCGAGATCGAGATCAACCCCGGCCGGTCCAACCGGGCGAGGCTCAACCGCGGCCAGCTCCCGAGGGCGCGGGAGGCGCTCGGGATCTTGCGGACGGTGGTCTTCTCACCGGAGGATCTCGATCTGGTCAAAGGAGACCCCAGCGCCCGCCGCCGCTTCCTTGATGAGCTCCTCGTCGCCAGACAGCCGCGCTTCGCCGCGGTGCGCAGTGACTACGACCGGGTGCTACGGCAGCGCAACACACTGCTCAAGACTGCCGGCGGCAGAGGTCGAAGCTCGCGCAGCGACTCGGCCCTGTCGACACTGGAGGTCTGGGACGCGCACCTGGCCCGCACCGGAGCGGAGCTGCTGGCTGCACGACTCGCTCTGACCGCCTCCCTGCGTCCACACCTGACCAAGCACTACACCGAGGTCGCGCAGACCGTTCCCAGGGCCGACGGCGGCAACGACGCAGACCTCCGCTACAAGCCGTCCTGCGAGTTGCCAGACGGTGCCACCGCGCGCGATGATCTGGCCGCCGCCCTGCTTGCCGAGATCGCCGTACGCCGAGACGACGAGCTCGACCGCGGGGTGACGTTGGTGGGACCGCACCGGGACGAGGTGACGTTCACCCTTGGCGTCTTGCCGGCGAAGGGCTACTCGAGCCATGGTGAGTCATGGTCCTTCGCGCTGGCGCTGCGGCTGGCGGCCTTCAGCCTCCTCAGGTCCGACGGCGACGACCCGGTGCTGATCCTCGACGACGTCTTCGCCGAGCTCGATGACGAGCGGCGTAGCCGCCTGGCCGAGCTTGTGCGTGAGACGGAGCAGGTCCTCGTGACGGCTGCGGTGCCGGCGGACGTGCCCGCGGACCTGATCGACCACCGCTTCGACGTGCGGGAGGGAGTGGTGAGCCGTGCCTGATCGCGACGAGGAGGCTCTTGGGGCCGGCACTCCTGCGGAGGCTCACGACCCAAGCCATGAGCCGACGGGGCTCGAGGCGGCGCGCGCCGTCGCAGCGCGTTATCAGTCGGGACAGAAGCGGCTCCGAAGCTCTGGTTCCTCCCGACCAGCTCGGGGGACGCAGGTCTCTGGGGCCCACCCGGACGGCCGTGACCCTGCTCTGTTGGGCACCGCGGTCGACAAGCTGGTCAACGACAGCGGCTGGGCGACAGACGTGGCGGTCCGCGGGGTCTTCGCCCGCTGGCCGACCATCGTCGGCGACGAGGTGGCGGTCCACTGCAGCCCCCGAAGCTTCGACGAGGGCAAGCTCGTCGTACACACCGACTCCACCGCGTGGGCCACCCAGCTCACACTGTTGGCCCCCACCGTCGTACGCCGCCTGAACGAGGAGCTCGGTCATGGGACGGTCGCCCAGATCGTGGTCCAGGGGCCGGACACGCTGTCGTGGCGACGTGGACGCCGTTCGGTGCGGGACGGTCGAGGGCCGCGAGACACCTACGGCTGACGGCGCCCGCACAGATCACGAGCCGCGGGTTGACTTCGCTGTCCATCTTGTGCCTCGGTCCTCCCGTCCACAGGACGCTCAGAGCCGATCTGCGGCGCTGCGCTGCTTAGGGGGACCTCATCGGCACCCCCGTCGAGCGTCAAACCGCCGCCACAAGGCGACTCACGGTGAAGAGATGCGCCCGGCGACCGCCGTGTCGGGGACGACCATGCCGTGAATGGGGCTGGAATCGCCTATACTGGTCCGGATTGACAAGGCCGCCACCGTGACCCCATCGGTGCCTCGAGCAGCTCGACGCTCAGACCGCCGAACGGCGGCCTTCGTGCTGAGTTGAGGCGGTCGACCGCGTCGGAGCCCCTTCGGGCGCCGGAGTCCTGACCGCCCGGTCGCCACCCGGGCGGCCCGGTGCGATGAACGAGCCCCCGGAGGTTGGCTGCGTGACGACCCACGACGACGTGTCGACTGCCGAGACGCCGGCGGAGTTCGTCATACCCCCGTTGCTCAATGCGACGTACGACGCCTCGGACATCACGCTGCTCGAAGGCCTCGACGCGGTCCGTAAGCGCCCAGGCATGTACATCGGCTCGACCGGCGAGCGCGGTCTGCACCACCTCGTCTGGGAGATCGTCGACAACGCCGTCGACGAGGCGCTGGCCGGCTACTGCGACCAGATCGACGTGACAGTCCTCGCCGACGGGGGCATCCGCGTCATCGACAACGGCCGTGGCATCCCCACCGGGATCCATACCGACTCGAAGGTCCCGGCGGTGACGCTGGTGCTGACCGAGCTGCATGCCGGAGGCAAGTTCGGCGGCGGCGGCTACAAGGTCTCCGGCGGCCTCCACGGCGTCGGCAGCTCCGTCGTGAACGCGCTCAGCGAGAAGCTCGTCGTCGACGTCAAGAACGACGGTTACCGCTGGACGCAGTCGTTCACGTACGGCGTCCCGGACGCCCCGCTCAAGCGACACGAGGCGACCGACGCGACCGGGACGACCATCACGTACTGGGCGGCCAGGGACATCTTCGAGACGACGCACTACTCCTTCGAGACGATCGCGTCGCGGTTCCGCGAGATGGCGTTCCTCAACAAGGGCCTCGAGATCATCGTGCGTGACGAGCGGCCCGAGCATGCAGCCGGCATCGCCGCTGCCGTGGCCGACCTGACCATCGACGGGACGGTCGACGGCGGACCCGATGGCATCCGTCCCGACGCGGCGGGGGGGATCGAGCGGCGCTTCCGTTATGAGGACGGGCTCATCGACTACGTCAAGCACCTCAACTCGACGAAGGACGAGGCACACAAGAGCATCATCGCGTTCGAGGCGTCCAACGACGTCGTCGGCATGAGCCTCGAGGTCGCGATGCAGTGGAACATGAGCTTCACCGAGTCGGTGCACACATTCGCCAACACGATCAACACGCATGAGGGCGGCACCCACGAGGAGGGTTTCCGAGCCTCCCTGACCACCACCGTCAACAACTGGTCCGAGGAGTGGGGTCTGATCAAGAAGAAGGAGGACCGGCTCTCCGGCGATGACGTCCGGGAGGGCTTGACCGCCATCGTGTCGGTCAAGCTCGCGGACCCACAGTTCGACGGCCAGACGAAAACGAAGCTCGGCAACACCGAGGCGAAGTCCTTCACCCAGAAGGTCGTCAACGACCGGCTCGGTGAGTGGTTCGAGAAGAACCCCGGCGAGGGGCGCGACGTCATCCGCAAGTCGATCGCCGCGGCGACCGCGCGGCTCGCGGCCCGCAAGGCACGCGACCTGGCCCGCAGCCGCAAGGGCCTGCTCGGCGGTGGCGGCCTGCCCGGCAAGCTCGCCGACTGCCAGTCCACCAACCCCGAGGAGTGTGAGTTGTTCATCGTCGAGGGTGACTCGGCCGGCGGCTCCGCCAAGGGTGGGCGCGACCCACGAATCCAGGCGATCCTCCCCATCCGCGGCAAGATCTTGAACGTCGAGAAGGCCCGGATCGACCGCGTGCTCGCAAACACCGAGGTCCAGGCCATCATCTCCGCGCTCGGCACCGGTATCCAGGAGGACTTCGACGCCGACAAGCTCCGCTACCACAAGATCGTGATGATGGCCGACGCCGATGTCGACGGCCACCACATCCAAACCCTGCTGCTGACCCTGCTCTTCCGTTTCATGAAGCCCCTGATCGAGGGCGGGTACGTCTACCTGGCCCGGCCGCCGCTCTACCGGCTGAAGTGGAACAACCCACACCCCCACGAGTTCGTGTTCTCCGACCGTGAGCGCGACCTCAAGATGGAGTCGGGGCGCGCGGAGGGCAAGAAGCTCCCCAAGGACAACTCGATCCAGCGTTACAAGGGCCTCGGTGAGATGAACGCCGACGAGCTCTGGGACACCACGATGGACCCCGAGAACCGCGTGTTGTCGCAGGTCACGCTCGACGACGCCGCCCACGCCGACGAGATCTTCTCCATCTTGATGGGCGAAGACGTCGAGCAACGCCGCTCCTTCATCCAACGCAACGCCAAAGACGTCCGCTTCCTCGACATCTGATGATGGACGGACCGCGGCGACGAAGTCGCGCGGTCCGGCTCAACAAGCCACCTGACTTCACGAGACCCGCAGAACGCCATACCAGCAAAGGAATGACGCGGTGACTGACGACACGACGACCACTCCAGACGGGCCGGGCGGCAGCCGCATCGAGCCGGTCGAGCTGCAGACGGAGATGCAGCGGTCGTACATCGACTACGCCATGGCGGTCATCGTCGGTCGTGCCCTCCCCGACGTACGGGACGGCCTCAAGCCTGTCCACCGCCGCGTTCTCTACGCCATGTATGACGGCGGCTACCGCCCGGACCGGGGATTCTCCAAGTGCTCACGGGTCGTCGGTGACGTCATGGGCCAGTACCACCCGCACGGTGACACCGCGATCTACGACACGTTGGTCCGGCTCAGCCAGCCCTGGGTGATGCGGGCGCCGTTGGTGTCCGGCCAGGGCAACTTCGGCTCCCCAGGCAACGACAGAGCAGCCGCCATGCGCTACTGCGTCACGGGAGACACTCGCGTCAAGACGTTTGACGAGGGCACCCTCCAGATCCGTGACCTCGCTCCGACGGCTGTTTCGGACTCGACGACCGACATTGATCTCAAGGTCGTCGGGAAGGACGGTGGCCCGGTCCGCGCCAGCAAGTTCTTCCACTCAGGCCAGCAACGGACCCTTCGCCTGCGAACGAAAGAGGGCCACGAGCTCACGGGGTCACTAAACCATCCGCTCCTCTGTTTGACGTCACTCGCCGGCGTGCCGACGCTCTTGTGGAAGCTACTTGAGGAGCTGGCACCGGGCGACCGCGTGGTGATGCAACGCCAGGAGCCCGAGACGTGGGGGACAGCCAGCGACGCCGATTTCGCCGAGGCACTCCTTCTTGGGGCATGGGTCAGCGAGGGCTTCGCGAGCCAGACGCGGGCCGGCTTCAACAACGTCGACGAAGCCTACTTCCTGGCTGTCGTTCGGGCGTACGACTCGGTGGTGGGTGGGTCCCGCTACGTCAACAGCAGAACCATCGCGTCGGGTTCGACGCTTCATGAGATCGATATCCAGAACCTGACAGCCTTCAGAGCCAGCAGCCTCGGGGTCCTCGTTGGGCTGCGCAGTGCGGCCAAGCGCGTGCCGGAGTGCATCTGGCGCGCCAACCTGGCCGTCAAGGCAGCCTTCGTGCAGAGCCTCTTCACAGGCGATGGTTCCTGTTCGAGCCTGCCTCGCCACACCATTCAGGTGAGCTACTCGACGTTCAGCGAAGGGCTGGCGAGCGACGTGCTGATGCTGCTCATGGAGTTCGGGATATCGGCTCGGCTTACTCGACACGCGACAGGTGAGACCAAGGTCGTGATCACCAACCGTCGGGATGCCTGGACATTCGCAGTCCAGATCGGGTTCCTCGGCGCCAAGCACAGGAAGCTCGAAGAGATTCTCGCAGCCATTCCGGCAACCTCGCGTGCTCTGAGCGCGGATCACGTGCCTTTCGTGGCGCCCTACCTCCGTACCAGCGGTGCCAGGGACGTACGTTCGGCGCGGTGGCTTGCACGACACAATGTCGATCGACTCGAGAGGTGGGAGCGGGATCGCAGTGACATCCTCCGGCACATCACGCCTGAGGCGGCCGAGATCGTCTGGCCTCTGGTGGACGGCAGGTTCTACTACGCCACTGTCGCGGAGGTCGCCGACGGTGGTGTCAAAGACGTCTACTCACTCCGGATCGACACCTCGGATCGCGCGTTCGTCACGAACGGTTTCGTCAGTCACAACACCGAGTGCAAGATGGCTCCGCTGGCCATGGAGATGGTCCGCGACATCGAGCAGGACACCGTCGACTTCCGGCCCAACTACGACGGTCGCGGTGCGGAGCCGGTGCTGCTGCCGGCGCGCTTCCCGAACCTGCTCGTCAACGGCTCGGCCGGGATCGCCGTCGGGATGGCGACAAACATCCCGCCGCACAACCTGCGCGAGGTCGCCGCCGGGGTCCAGTGGTCGCTCGACAACCCTGGGGCCACCCGCCAGGAGCTCCAGGACGAGCTGATCGGGCTGATCCAGGGTCCCGACTTCCCGAGGGGCGCCCTGATCGTCGGCCGACAGGGCATCGAGCAGGCCTATCGAACCGGCCGCGGCTCGGTCACCATGCGCGCGATCATCGACGTCGAGGAGGACAACAAGAACCGCACCTGTCTCGTCGTCACCCAGCTGCCGTACCAGGTGAACCCGGACAACCTCGCGCTCAAGATCGCCGAGCTCGCGGACTCGGGACGCGTCCAGGGCATCGCCGACGTACGCGACGACACCTCGTCGCGCACCGGCCAGCGCCTCGTCGTCGTCCTCAAGCGGGACGCCATTGCCAGGGTCGTGCTCAACAACCTCTACAAGCACACCGAGCTCCAGCAGAACTTCAGCTGCAACATGCTCGCGCTCGTCGACGACGTCCCACGAACCCTGTCGATCGACCAGTTCATCTCGCATTGGATCGCCCACCAGATCGACGTGATCCAACGGCGCACGCGTTACCGGCTGCGAGAGGCCGAGAAGCAGGCCCACGTGTACCGCGGCCTGGTCAAGGCGCTCGACGCGCTCGACGAGGTCATCGCCTTGATCCGGCGCAGCCAGACCACCGACGAGGCCCGCAACGAGCTGATGGCGTTCCTCGACATCGATGAGGTGCAGGCACGCGCGATCCTCGACATGCAGCTGCGGTCCCTTGCCGCCCTCGCGCGGCAGGCGATCGTCGACCGGCTCGACGAGCTGGAGGTCATGATCGCCGACCTCGAGGACATCCTCGCCGACGAGACACGCCAGCGGCGGATCGTGAGCGAGGAGCTCGCGGCGATCGTCGACAAGTACGGCAACGAGCGGCGCAGCCAGATCATCCCCGCTGACGGCGACCTCTCGATGGAAGACCTCATTCCCGACGAGGACATCGTCGTCACGATCACCAGGGGTGGCTACGCCAAGCGCACCAAGGCCGATCTGTACCGGCTGCAGAAACGCGGAGGCAAAGGTGTCAGGGGTGCCGCACTCAAGGGCGATGACATGGTCGAGCACTTCTTCTCGTCCACGAACCACCACTGGCTGCTCTTCTTCACCACCGCGGGCCGGGTCTATCGCACCAAGGCGTACCACCTGCCGGAGTCGGCCCGCGACGCCAAGGGCGGCCACGTGGCCGGCTTGTTGTCGTTCCAGCCGGACGAGCAGATTGCCCAGGTGCTCGCCATCCGCGACTACGAGTCGGCACCGTATCTTGTGCTCGCCACCCGTCGCGGGTTGATCAAGAAGACCCGCCTCATCGACTACAACTCACCACGCCAGGCGGGGGTCATCGCGATCAACTTCCGCGAGGACGACGACGAGCTCATCGGGGCCAATCTCGTCACAGCCGACGATGACCTGCTGCTCGTGTCCAAGAAGGCCCAGTCGGTGCGGTTCCGAGCCGACGACTCGCAGCTGCGGCCGATGGGCCGGGCCACCTCGGGCGTGACAGGGATGAAGTTCCGCCGAGGCGACGAGCTGTTGTCCATGTCGGTCGTTCCGCACCTGTCGGACGAGGACAGCCCGACCCGCTACGTCTTCACAGTCACCGATGGAGGCTGGGCGAAGCGCACGAACGTCGACGAGTACCGCGTGCAGGGCCGCGGCGGGCTCGGCATCAAGGCGATGAAGCTTCAGGGCGCACGCGGCTCCCTCGTCGGGGCCATGGTGGTCACCGACACCGACGAGGTGATGGCCATCCGGGGCAGCGGACAGGTCACCCGCTCACCCGCTCGCGATGTCCCTGCTAAGGGACGTGACACCATGGGAGTCAAGTTCGTCGCCGTTGGAGCCGCCGACTCGGTCGTGGGCATCGCTCGGAACACCGAGCGGGAGGTCGACGACGAGCTGCTGGGTGGTGGCGATGTCGACGAGCTCGACGCGGGCACCGGGGACGAGCAGGAGAACGAGGTTGGTACGCCGACCACCGAGGCAGACAGCGACCCGCAGGAGGGACCGGCCGGATGACCAACCCTGGCGACGACCAGCCCCTGGCACCACGACGATCATTGAGCAAGCCCGCTCGGCCAGGGCTCAGCCAGGCGCGTCCGCAGCCGGTGACCGCCCCGCCGTACGGCGGAGCGACGCAGCATGCGCCCGTCGCACCGCCGGTCGAGCGGACCATGGCTGGGGTGCGCCAGGCTCCGGAGACCGGCACCTCCCAGGCCGAGGAACCCCAGACCCAGGCGCCGGACGCCCACAAGAACGACGACAAGAGCAGTCGGCCGACACGCACGCGCACGACACGACGGGCGAAGCTCCGCCTGCTGAGGGTCGACCCATGGTCGGTGACGAAGGTGTCGTTCCTGCTGTCGATCGCCTTCGGCATCATGTGCGTCGTCGCGGTCTTCCTGCTCTTCTCCATCATGGATGCCGCAAACCTGTGGGATCACACCAACGAGACGATCCAAGGCGTCCTCAACCAGGACCCCGACGAGGCGTTCGACATCAACGACTACGTGCGCATGGACCGGATCATGGCCATCACCATGCTGATCGCGGCGATCGATGTCGTGCTCATCACCGCACTCGCGACCTTGGGTGCCTTCATCTACAACATGGCGGCAGCGCTGCTGGGTGGTCTCGAGGTCACCCTGGCCGAGGACCTCAAGTAGAGCGTTGCCTCGCAGTGCTGCGGTGGAGACCGTCACGAGGCCAGGGCTTCCACCGGGTCGATGGCGCCTTCAACCGGTTTGGGTCGCGCCAAGCCGGTGAGGTAATCTGCCCCGTCGACGTACGCAGCTCGCGGGCCTATAGCTCAGACGGTTAGAGCGCTTCCCTGATAAGGAAGAGGTCAGAGGTTCAAGTCCTCTTAGGCCCACGGTCCATACCTAGCCCAGGGAGCACACATGCTCAAGAAGGTCCTGACCATCGTCGCCGTCGCCGGCGTCGCCAAGGTCGTTCTCGACAAGCTGACCGGCGGCGACGACGCCGACCTGTGGGCGGAGGCGACCGACCCCGTCGACCGCAGCCGGTAGGTCGCCCTGGTCCGTCGGACCGATCCGGGGGACGTGGCGCAATTGGTAGCGCACCTGCTTTGCAAGCAGGGGGTTGAGGGTTCGAGTCCCTTCGTCTCCACCCCAGGTCAGCGGCCCTTTTCAGCCGCCAGCCATCGCCCCGATGACAATGAACGGCTCCTCACCGTGGACGACCCGGTCCGGCAGCGGCGCGTCCGGCTCCTCGTGGGACAGGTCCTCCTCGCAGGCGAAGAAGCGCACGAACGCACGCCGCTTCGCCGTCGCCCGGTCGCGGATCGTGCCGAGCAGCATCGGGAACTCCGCCTCGAGGGCGTCGAGCACCGACCGCTGCGTGACCTCATCTCGGACATCGACGCGGATCTCGCCCTGGACTTTGGCCATGGCGCGGAGGTGGGCCGGAAGGACCACGCGCACCGACTCGCTCATGGCGTTCTCATCGCAGCGTCTGCACGTCGACGGAGAGAACCGACGGTAGGTCGCGGACGATCGGCTCCCATGAGTCGCCGGAATCGTTGGACGCGTAGACCTGGCCGCCGGTGGTGCCGAAGTAGACGCCGCAGGACTCGTGCTGGTCGACGGCCATGGCGTCGCGCAGGACGTTGACGTAGCAGTCCTGTTGCGGCAGGCCGGTCGTCAACGCTTCCCACTCGTGACCACCGGTGCGGCTCCGGTAGACGCGTAGCTTGCCGTCGGGCGGGAAGTGGAGCGAGTCACTGGTGATCGGAACGACGTAGACGGTCTCGGGCTCGTGCGCGTGGACCGTGATCGGGAAGCCGAAGTCGGATGGGAGGTTGCCGCTGACCTCCTGCCAGGTGTCGCCCCCGTCCTGGCTGCGCATGACGTCCCAGTGCTTCTGCATGTAGAGCACGTCGGGGTGGTCCGGGTGCATGTCGATGCGGTGGACGCAATGACCTACCTCGGAGTCCTCGTCGGGGATCTCGCCGGACCGAAGACCCTTGTTGATCGGTTGCCACGTCTGGCCGCCGTCGGAGGTGCGGAAGACGCCGGCGGCGGAGATCGCGACGTAGAGCCGGTCTGCGTCGCTCGGGTGCTCGAGGATCGTGTGCAGGCACATCCCGCCGGCGCCGGGCTGCCACTGTGGGCCGGTGTCGTGCTGGCGCAGGCCCGACAGCTCCGCCCACTGGGCACCGCCGTCGGTGGACTTGAAGAGCGCCGCGTCCTCGACACCGGCGTAGACCGTCTCGGCGTCGTGCAACGAGGGCTTGAGGTGCCAGACCCGGGTGAATGCCCAGGGCCGCAACGACCCGTCGTACCACTGGTGCTCGCCGGGGACACCGTCGTAGGTGAAGTCGTTGCCCACCGTCTCCCAGGACGTGCCACCGTCGTCAGAGCGCTGGATCACCTGACCGAACCAGCCGCTGGTCTGCGAGGCATAGAGCCGGTCGGGATTCACCGCCGACCCCTTGAGGTGGTAGATCTCCCACCCCGGGAAGTGCGGACCGTCGACCGTCCACTCCGTTCGCCTCTCGTCCGAGGTGAGGACGAAGGCGCCCTTGCGGGTCCCGACCAAGACACGTGTGCCACTCATCGCTGCTCCTTTCGTGCTGCCGATTGGCCGTGAGATTACTATTCCTCCGGCCCCGACAGGAAGGACTCTCGACCCGGCCGAAAGTAATCGGTGGTGGGAGAGGTTGGTAGGAGCAGTTGGGCCCAGCAGGAGATCGTCGACCAGTACGCGCTGGCGATGTCGGCGGCGGGCCTGAGCGACGGGCACATCCGGCAGACTCGGGCGGTCGTGATCGAGTTCGCTCGTTCGGTGTCGGCTCGGGCACAGCATGTCGTCGGTGCAGGCAAGGCGGGCGCGGCTCGCGACTACTTCGCGGCATCGCTGTGGCGCCGGCGGCCGCGGACCCAAGCAAGCGGCTGGTGCCCGCCATCAATGGCGCGAACCAGCCCAGCTACGCCGCATGCCGGCCTGGAGATCAGCGCCGGAAAGATGTCGTCGTGGTGGGCCGGAACCCCGCCGACGATGCGGCTGGAGGAGCTCGACGTGCTCTGTGCGGTGCTCGAGTGCACCCCCAACGACCGGATGACTCCCGAGCCTGACAAGGTCGCCGCCCGCCGTCCTCGCAGCAGCGACGCAGCCAACGGCGGCAACGGCGATGACAATCCCGACGGCAATGGCGTCACCACACCGGCGGTGAGCCCGCGGTTCGGCAAGCCGCGCTCGCCGCCGCCGCTGAAGGCAGACCGGACCAGGACGTGTCGGAGG
>JACDHG010000059.1 GCA_013821195.1 Propionibacteriales bacterium | reverse complement strand
GCCTACTGCCCAGGCTGCGGCCAAGCTCAAGATGTCGCTGCCGAAGAAGAACGGGCGAAGCGTCACCGCCGCCGTAAAGGTCTGGGGGCCTCAGTCAGACGTCTAACAAGGTGTTGCCCGGCGCGTAGCGAGCCAGGGCGTCGAGATCCAGGCAGATGCCGAGCCCAGGCCCGGCGGGCACGGGGAGCAGGCCATCCTCGTCGAGTTTGAAGCCGCCGTCGGCGATGTCGTCGATGTAGGCCGAGCCCGGCCGGTACTCCACCAGGTCGGCTCCGGGAAGTGACGATGCGAGGTGGAGGTCGGCGGCGAGGCCGACGGCGGTGTTCCAGCCGTGCGGGATGAAGCCGATGCCGAACTCCTCGGCCAGCCAGGCGATCCGGCGCGACTCGCTGATCCCGCCTCCCTTCGTCGTGTCCGGCTGGACGATGTCGAACGCGCCGGCGGAGAGGAAGCGGAAGAAGTCCTGCCGACGCGTCAGCACCTCACCACCGGCGATGGGCACCTTGGAGGCCCGTCGCAGCTGGACGAAACCGTCGAGGTCGTCGGGCTTCAACGCCTCCTCGAACCACGCGACGTCGTACCCAGCCAGCAGGTCGGCCGTGCGGGACGCCCACTTGTAGCCGTTGGGCCAGAAGGCGTCGGAGCCACCCGCGTCGACCGCGAGCAGCGCGTGCGGCCCGATCGCGTCCCGGGCGGCATGCACGACCTGCTCGTCGACATCTCCGCTGACCCGGCCGAAGGTGCCCCAGCCGATCTTGAACGCCGTGAAGCCCTCCGCGGCGAGCTTCGCGAGGCTGTCGGCGAGGACCGACGCCTCCTCGATGAGGACGGACGCGTAGGGGCGGACCTTCTCGCGGTACCGCCCCCCGAGCAGTGTGCTGACGGGGAGCCCGACTGCCTGCCCGAGGATGTCCCACAGCGCGATGTCGATCCCGCTGACGGTGTGGGTGACGGCGCCGCCGCGACCGAGCCAGAAGGTGTTCTCGTGCAGAAGCTGGCTCACCTTGTCCGGCTCGCGCGGGTCGGCTCCGAGGCAGATCGGCCTGAGGACCTCCAGCGCGGCACGCACGAGGTCCTCGCTGGAGAAGACGCTGCCCACGCCGATGACACCTTCGTCGGTGTGGACGGCGATGAGCGTGTGCACCACGTCGTCGGGGTTCAGCTCGAGAGCCCACCCACCCTTGGGGGTCGCGCCACGCAGCCCTGCAGCGCGCACATCAGTGATCTTCATGGTGGTGTCCGCCTTCCTCGACGTCGATGACGACGGCTTCGTTGGGGGCCAGCTCGACTGTCCGGCCGGTGTCTCGTGTGTGGCCGGTGGTGGAGAGGAGAACGACTCCGCGGACCGGCAGGTCGACCGCTGCCGGCGCGTCGGCGAGGTTGAGAGCGATGGCCTTGTGGTCGTCCTCGGTACGCCGTTCGTACGCGATGACGGCGTCCGACGACGTGCCGGGGGTGAAGGTGGTGTCGCCGTGTCGCAAGGCGGCCGACGAGCTCCTCAGCCGGATGAGTGCGCGGTAGAGGGAGAGCGAGGAGGTAAGGTCCGCCAGCTGTGTCTCGACGTTGATCTCGGCTGCGTTGTGGGCCGTCGGCAGCCAGAGTCTCGCCTCCTCAGCAGGAGAGAAGCCGGCGTTGACGTCGTTGCTCCACGGGAAGGGGGTCCGCGTGGGGTCGCGGCTCACGCCACCGGTCGCGATCGCGAAGTAGTCACGCTGCCGCTCGGCGGGCACCGGCTGGTCTTCCATGCCGAGCTCGTCGCCGTACAGCAGACACGGGGTGGCGCCCAACGTCAGCAGGAGGACGGCGGCGACCCGTGACTGTGCCGGCCCGAGCCGGGTGGCAAGGCGCGTCCGGTCGTGGTTGCCGAGCGCCACGATCGGCCACGCACCGGTCGGCAAGGCGGTATAGAGGGCTTCGAGCTCGGTGCGCAGCAGGTCGGCGCGCCAGGCCGTCTCGATCAGGCGGAAGGGGAAGGGCAGGTGCATGCCGGTGAGGTTCGCTCCGTAGTAGTCGGCCCAGTCACTCCACGGCATCGCCTCGATCTCGGCGATCGTCACGGCGCCGGGGTACTCGTCCACCACCGCCCGGATCTGCGTCATCACCTGGTGCGTGTCGGGGTGACGCCGGTCGTACAGGTGCAGCTGGGTGCCGAAGTCGGGGTGCTGCAGGTCGAAGGGGTTGGAGCCGCCGGCGGGGGCCACGGGGTTGTCGCGGAGCTCCGGGTCCTTCATCAGCATGTGCGCGACGTCGATCCGTACGCCGTCGGCTCCGCGGCCGAGCCAGAACCTGAGCACGTCGAACATCGCCTCGCGCACCTCGGGGTTGCGCCAGTCGAGGTCGGGCTGCTCCTTCAGGTGGGAGTGCAGGTAGTACTGGGCGGTGCCCGCGTCGTACTCCCACACGGACCCACCCGCCTCACTGGTCCAGTTGTTCGGGACACCGCCGTCGGGCTTCGGGTCGCGCCAGACGTACCAGTCGCGTTTGGAGCTCGCCCGAGACGACCGGGAGTCGGTGAACCACGGGTGCTGGTCCGACGTGTGGCTGGGGATGTAGTCGACGATGATCTTGATGCGTCGCGCGTGGGCCTCGACGATGAGCCGGTCGAACGTCTCGAGGGTGCCGAAGACCGGCTCGACGGCGGTGTAGTCGGACACGTCGAAGCCCTGGTCGAGCAGGGGTGACCTGAAGAAGGGGCCAGTCCAGACCGCGTCGACCCCGAGGGTGCCGGAGAGATAGTCCAACGAGTCGATCAGGCCCTCGAGGTCACCGATGCCGTCACCGTTGCCGTCGCGCAGGCTCGGCAGGTGGCACTCGTACACGACGGCACCACGCCACCAGGCGTTCGCCACCGCGACCGGATGCTGGTCGGTCATCTCGCTGCGGTACATCTCAGCGCAGGTCCTCTGGTCATGGGTCTCTAGCCCTTGGCGAATCCGGCGAGCATGCCGCGGACGAACTGCTTCTGCATGGCGAGGAAGACGGCCATCGGGACCACCATGGACAGCATGGCCGCTGATGTGAGGACCTCCCAGCCGTTGCCGCGCGAGGCGACGAGCTGGCTGACCGCGACGGTCATGGGCGCGACCTCGCGGAACCCACCGAGGAAGATCAACGCGGTGAGCAGGTCGTTCCAGGTCCAGACGAACTCGAAGATCGCGAGGGAGGCGAGGGCGGGGCGCGAGATGGGGAGCACGATGGCGAAGAAGACCTGGCTGCGGCTGGCGCCGTCCATCTCCGCGGCCTCGAACAGCTCGCGTGGTAGGGCCGCGAAGAAGTTGTGGAGCAGGTAGACGGCGAAGGGCAGGCCGTAGCCCAGATGGACGAGCCAGAGCCCGAGGAAGCTGCCGGTGAGGTCGAGGGAGTTGAAGACGCGCAGCAGGGGCACGAGCGTGATCTGCACGGGCACGATGAGGAGGGTGACGATCAGGAGGAGGACGCCGCTACGGAACTTGAACTGCATGCAGGCGAGCGCGTAGGCGGCTGCGGAGCTGAGCACGACGGTGAGCAGGGTGGCGGGGACGACGATGGCCAGGCTGTTGAACAGGCTGAGCAGCATGCTGTTGCGGTCGAGGACCTCGCGGTAGTTGTCGATCGTGTAGTCACCGGGGAGGGCGAACGAGTGCCACCAGCCGGTGGAGAGGACGGCGGGCGTGGGGCGGAAGGAGCTGACGAGCAGGCCGAGCAGCGGGATCAACCAGACCGCGGTGATGCCGACCACGACGAGGTGAAGGGGGAGATGTCCGAGGCGAAGGCGAAGCTGGCCGGCACGGACGGCGGTCTCGTGGTGAACGACGGGGGCGGACACGTCCTCGACCTGTGCAGCCATCGGTCAGGACTCCTTGCCGCGTCGGAACTGGCGGACGTTGAAGATCATGATCGGGATGACGGCGACCATCAGGATGGTCGCGACGGCGCCGGCGACGCCGTTGTCCTTGGCGGTGAAGAGCTCCCGGTACATCACGGTCGACAGCACGTCGGTGCCGTACGAGCCGTTGGTCATCACGTAGACGATGTCGAAGGCCTTGAGTGCGATCACGGTCATGGTGGTGGCCACGACGACGACAGTGGGGACGAGCGCGGGGAAGGTGACGTGGCGGAAGAGCTTCCACTCTGAAGCGCCGTCGAGTCGCGCCGCCTCGTGCAGCTCCTCCGGGATCGACCGTAGCGCCGCGGCGAAGATGACCATCGCGAACCCGGCCTGGGTCCAGAGGGTGGCCGCGATGAGTGCGTAGTTGTTGGTTGCCTCGTTGATGATCCAGGCAACCGGGTCGGTGCCGGGGATCAGGGTGATGAGGGCGTTGACCGTCCCGGTCTGTTCGGCGATCGGAGGCTGGTAGTCGTACATGAAGGTCCAGATCACTCCCGCGGCGACCGCCGAGATCGCGATCGGCAGGAAGAGGGCGGCCTTGACCAGCCCGCCATAGGCGACACGCTCGGCGAGGACGGCGATCGTCAGACCGACGAGGACGGCGAGCGCCGGCAGCAGCAGCACCCACATCACGGTGTTGCGCAGCGCGATCTGCGTGACCGAGTCGGACAGCGTCTCGGAGTAGTTGGCGAAGCCGACGAACGCCGACCCCTCGGCGTCGAAGAAGCTGAACACCACGGTCAGGATCGCCGGGAACACCAAGGTGAGGCCGAGCATCGCGGCGGCCGGTGCGACGAACAACCACGGCAGCAGGCGACGGTTCCAGGCGAGGGGGAGCAGCGCGAGGGCCCGGTCGCCGAGCCTCAGGTACCCGAACGCGACGACCAAGGTGACCACCACGGCGATGACCACGAGGCTGATCCGGTCAGCGATCACATCTCGTCCTCACGAAAACCCGGTGCGTAGGGACTCATCGTGCCTGCTGGATCGTCTCCAGGATGCTGTCGAGGTCTTCTGGGTCCTTGGTGTAGTCGAGCCCGGCCTTCCAGAAGGCGTCGACCTCAGTCTGCGGCATCAAGGCGTTGCCGAGCGAGTAGGTGCCCTCGGAATCGGCGAGGACCTCGCTTGCCTTCTTGAGGAAGGCGTCGCGGTAGATGCTGGGGTCGACGTTCTTGTTCGGCGAGAGCCAACGACCGGTGGACGCGATGAGGACGCCCGCCTCGCGGGTGGCGAGATACTTGACGAGAGCAGTCGACTGCGGCGTCTCGTTGATCATGCCGACGATCTCGCCGGAGATCGAGCGGACGCCGGGGAACTCGGGGTTGAAGTCCGGCGCGGGGAAGAAGTCGAGATCCTCACCGGGCTTCAGGTTGGGGAAGCTGTCGGTGATGATCCCCCCCATGAACGTCGCCTGCTCGTGGAGGTAGCAGGCCGGGGACTCGGTGAACATCGGGTTGGCGGCCTTCGCGAAGTTCGTGCTCAGGACCGTCGTCGTGCCGCCGTAGACCATGTCGTCCTCGACCATCCCTCCGTAGGTCTCGAACGCCTGCTTGACCTCGGGTGACGTCCACGGCTCCTCGCCCTCCCGCCAGCGTTGGTGGAACTCCGGGCCCGCCTGCCGCAGCAGGATCTCGTCGATGAAGTCCGCCGCCGGCCAGCCACTCGCCGCACCACTCTCGAGTCCCACGCACCATGGCGCGATGTCGGAGCCGGCCTTGCCCCGGGCCCACTCCTGCAGCTCGTCCCAGCTCTGCGGGTCAGTAGGTCCGTCATACACCTGCGGGTTGTACCAGATGAGACCGCCGAGGTTCACCGAGTTGAAGATGCCGAACACCTCGTCATCCAACGAGCCCGTCTCGAGCAGGCTCTTGGAGAAGTTGGCGTCGAGGACGTCGTCGCCGACGACGTCGCGCAGGTTGACAAGCTTGCCCTGCTCGGCAAAGGCGGCCATCTCGCCGATCGCGGGTGTCGCCACGACGTCTGGTGGGTTGCCCCCGTCGACCCGGGTCTGCAAGACCGCCGCGAAGTCCCGCGTGCCCTCGTACTGCACCTCGACCCCTGTTGCCTTCTCGAAGGGCTCGACCACGGACTCGAACGCGTCGAGCTCCGCGCCGCCGAGAACCCCGAGCATGGTGACCTTGCCGCCGAGCTGCTTGCCGTCGGCGGCCTCAGCGGCGGCCTTCTCCGCGGCATCGACCGCCGATGCCGGCGCCTCCACCTCGCGCTTCTCCGACGTGTCTGAGTCGCTGCTGCTGCAAGCGGCGACTAAGAGCGAGGTCGCGATCAGGGCGATCCCAGTGGAACGAAACGTCATGCCAACTCCTCGGAGGGTCGGTGTGGGCGCCGATGGCTGGCGTCGCGCGGAGATATCCGCAAACCTAACAGGTCGACGGACGACTGTCGACAATCGACTATGCGCTACCCTGTGACTCATGGAGTTCGCTGCCTGCGCTGGAGGTTGTCGATGACGGAGCTAGGCCTACGGCGCGTGCCGCGGCAGTCGCGCCGCGATCACGTTGTGGAGATCCTGCGCGAAGCGATCACGAGCGGTCGGCTCAAGCCGGGCGAACGGCTGATCGAGGTCGACCTCTCGCGAGAGCTCGGCACCAGCCGCGCCCCGGTGCGGGAGGCACTTCGCCAGCTCGAGCAGGAGGGACTCGTCGCGTCGTACCCGTATCGCGGGAGCGAGGTGCTGGGGGTCTCGCAGGACGAGGTCGAGCAGGTGCTCGTCCCGATCAGGATCACGCTCGAGCGGTTCGCCTTCTCGCGGGCGCTGGGGCGGCTCGACGAGGACGACATCGAGAAACTGCAGGCGATCGTCGTCGAGATGGAGGAGGCTGCGCGGCTCGGTGCGACGGAGCGACTCGCGGACGCCGACATCGCGTTCCACGAGCTGATCATCGTCTGCTCCGAGCAACGCCACTGTCTCCAGCTGTGGAAGACGATCCAGCCGCGGGTGCGGGCCTACTTCCGTCGCGACGCACCAGCGCACGACGACCCCCTCTCAGTGGCCAGGCAACACCAGGAGCTCCTCGACGTCATCAAGATCGGAGACGAGGCAGCGGTCCTCGACGCCATCGACCGGCACATCCACATCCACCTCGCGCCGAAGGCACTCGCCGATGAGGGATAGGTCGGTGCTTGTCACCGGAGCGGGCTCCGGCATCGGGCGAGCCGTCTCGTTGGCGTGCGCGAGGCGCGGCGCCAACCTCGCGGTGCTGGACATCGACGGCGACGCCGCAGAGGTGGTCGCACGCGAGTCCGAGGCCGTGGGGGCGCCTCGCGCGGTCGGCATCGCATGCGACGTCGCAGCCGAGGACTCCGTGCGGTCCGCCTTCGACGCCGCTGCACAGGCCATCGGCATTCCCGGCGCCACCTTCGCAAACGCAGGGATCGAGATCGACGGGCCCCTGCACGAGTTCGAGCTCGAGTCGTGGCGGCGGGTGCTCGACGTCAACCTCGTGGGGGCGTTCCTGACGTGCCGGGAGGCGGTGCGCCGACTCGTCGAGACCGCCTCGGGCGGTTCCATCGTGTGTACGTCGTCGCCGTCGGCCTTCGTCGGCTTCGCCGGCGGCGGCAACAGCGCCTACGCGGCGTCCAAGGGCGGCCTCTCGGCCTTCGTGCGGTCGGCGGCGCTCGACTACGCTTCCCACGGCATCCGGGTGAACGCGGTCGTGCCGGGCGCGACCGACACCGCCATGCTCGTCAGTGGTGTCGCAGCCGGCTCGAGAGCTGCCACGATGGAGCGGATTCGCACGTCGGCTTCCGAGCAGATCCCGCTCGGGCGGCTCGCGCGTCCCGATGAGGTCGCCGCCGCGGTGGTGTGGCTGCTGTCGGACGACTCGTCGTACGTCACCGGGACGAACCTCGTCTGCGACGGCGGCCTGATGGCCAAGAGTGCCAACGACTTCTGACCGCTGGGCGTCACCGCCCGCCGACCTGCTGGGAGCAGACGCGATGACGACAACACTGCCGACGATCGGACGCACGACCTGGGTCGTCGCGGACGGATACATCCCCCCGCAGAGCACCGGCCCGAGTCCCGAGATGACCAGCCACGACAGCGTGTGCATGCTCAACGCGGGAGCCGGTGACGCCGCGGTCGAGATGTACGTCTTCTTCACCGACCGGGAGCCGCTCGGGCCCTACCTGATGCGCGTCCCCGCCCGACGGGCACACCACCAGCGGATCAACGACCTGCGCGATCCCGCCGCGGTCCCGGTCGGCGTCGACTACAGCCTCGTCCTGCACAGCGACGCCCCCATCGTCGTCCAGCACACGAGGCTCGACTCGCGACAGGCGGCGAACGCGTTGATGTCGACGATCGCCTACCCCGGCGGCTGAGCTGCCGTCGTCCCAGCCCTCACAGAGCCGACTCGCGCAGCAGGAGGGACTGGCCGGGCCGGAGCTGGGCGCACCTGTCGACGTCGTCGTCAACGACGTACGCGATCACCGGGTAGCCACCGGTGACGGGGTGGTCGGCGAGGAAGAGCACCGGCTTTCCGGACGGCGGGATCTGCAGGGCGCCGCGCACCAGCCCCTCACTGGGCAGCTCGTCAGTGCGGGCACGCTCGAGCGGCTCACCGTCCAGCCGTACCCCCACGCGGTTGCTGTCGGTGGTCACCGTGTATGACTGCGTCACGAGAGAGGCCCAGGCGTCGCCGGTGAACCAGTCGCGTCGCGGGCCAGGCAGCACCCGCAGCGTGACGTCGCCCTCCTCGGGGTCGGGCACTGGGGCGAGGTCGATGCCCGGCACCGGGGACGCCGGCTCTCCGACCGCGAGCACGTCGTCCGTCGTGACGGCGGCGGGGCCAAGCCCTGCCAGCACGTCTGTCGACCGCGACCCGAGCACCGGCTCCACGGCGAAGCCGCCACGCACCGCGACGTAGGTGCGCAGCCCGCTGGCGGGCGCGCCGAGCCGCAGCTCCGCGCCTGAGCGCAGCGGGGTCGGGGCGTTGTGCGGCACCTGGCCCTCGCAGCGGGCACCGGTCGTCACGACCAGCACGTCGTGGTCGGCCCTGAGCGCCAGGCCGCCGAAGGTCACCTCGAGGACCGCCGCGTCGGGTGGGCTGCCCACCAGCCGGTTCGCGAGCCGGTACGACGCCCGGTCGCAGGCGCCGGAGCGCCCGATGCCGAGTGCCCCCTGACCGGGGCGGCCGGCGTCCTGCAGGGTCGTCAGCGCCCCCGTCTCCAGGACGGTGACAGAGCGGGTCACGCCCGACCCTCGTCCACGAAACGCACCCGGACACCGGGGCGCAGCAGGGCGGCGGGGTCGCGCGACAGGTCGAACACGGCGAGGTCGGTCCGGCCGATGAGCTGCCACCCACCCGGCGACTCCCGCGGGTAGACGCCGCTGAACTCCCCTGCCAGCGCCACCGACCCTGGGGGAACCTGCTTGCGAGGGGAGTCTCTGCGCGGCGCGTCGAGCTGCCAGGTCCTCGAGGTGAGGTAGCCGAAGCCGGGAGTGAAGCCGCAGAACGCCACCGTCCACTCGTCGGCCGTGTGCCGCCGCACCAACTCGGCGGCGTCGCAGTCGAGCAGGTGCGCCACCTCCTCGAGGTCGTCGCCGTCGTAGGTAACGGCGACCTCCACCAGCTCGCCTGCGCCTCGCTGGTCATGCCGGGGCGTCGTACGCCGCACTGCCTCAGCCACAGCGGACAGCGACGTGGCAGCCGGATCGGTCACCAGCAGCACGGTGCGCGCCGCCGGCACGACGTCGACCACGCCCTCAGGCCGGTCGTCGACGAGCGCGGCGTACAGCCAGAGCACCTCGTCCAGGTCGTCGAGCTCGACGAGCAGGGCCGTGCTACCGCTGGGCAGGACGCGCATCAGGTGGTGAACGGGGCGACGGTGACCCCTGACGTCGTGAGCGCCTCCTTGACAGAGCGGGCGATGTCGACAGCGCCAGCGGTGTCGCCGTGCACGCAGATCGAGTCCGCGGTGACGGTGAGCGAGCCGCCTTCGGAGTCCGTGATCGGCTGGCCCCTCGAGATCGCGACACAGCGCCGGGCGATCTCGTCTGCATCGTCGAGCACAGCACCGGCCTGGCGTCGTGAGACGAGGGTCCCGTCGGGGGTGTAAGCCCGGTCGGCGAAGGCCTCGCGGACGACGGTCACCCCCGCTTCCTCGGCCCGACGCAGCCACACGGAACCAGGCAGTCCCAACACCGGAAGCCGGGCGTCGTAGTCGATGATCGCCTGGACCACGGCGCCCGCCTGCTCCTCGTGGTGCGCGATCGCGTTGTACAAAGCCCCATGCGGCTTGACGTACGCGACCCGAGACCCGGCCACCCGGGCGAACGCCTGCAGGGCTCCGATCTGGTAGATCACGTCCTGCGTCAACGCCGCAGGCTCGATGTCGATGAAGCGGCGCCCGAAGCCCGCCAGGTCCCGGTAGCCCACCTGGGCCCCGATGGCCACGCCGGACTCCGCTGCCTTCTCGCAGACCCGTCGCATGATCGACGCGTCGCCGGCGTGGTGGCCGCAGGCGACGTTGGCGCTGGTGACGATACCGAGCAGCGCATCGTCGTCACCGAGCTTCCAGTGGCCGAAGCCCTCACCCAGGTCGCTGTTGAGGTCCATGGCGTTCATCATGCCGCCGTATTGGAAGAGTTGCCGAGAAGCGCTGCCCGGCTCACGCGCAGTCGCCCACCGCTGGCGCGCTCCGTGGCCCGTCCACCGAGATGGACGGGCCAGCTAACGCAGGGGAGTGGCGCGTCGCCGTCAGCTCGCGACGGCGGCCTGCGCGTCGACGATTCCGTAGCCGTAGACCGGGCTGTAGACGCCGCGGAGCCCGGTGACGGGCTGCCGGGAGGTCGTCAGCAGCGCACGCTCGACCGCGTTGACACCGCGGCCCTGCGCGTACAGCAGCGCTGCCACACCAGCAACATGTGGCGTCGCCATCGAGGTGCCCGCGTAGGCGTCGTACGCCGACTGCCCACACGCCTTGGAGCCTGTTCCGGTCGGGACCGTGGACCAGACGTCGTCGTCGCAGGCGATGAGCCCGGCACCACCAGGTGCGGCAACCGCCTTGAGGTCGGGCTTGTTGGGAAGCTCGGAGTACCACGACTTGACCTCGTTGCGGTCGGTCGCGGCGACGCAGATGACGTCGTCGGTGAAGGCGGGGTCACTGCAGATCGGCGTTGCGCTGTTGCCTGCCGCGGCCACCGTGAGGACTCCACGGTCACGCGCGTAGGCGATCGCGCCACTGAGGTCGGTCGCGAGCCCGGTGATCGGGAGCGCCTGTGTGCCAGGCAGTCCGCCGAGGCTCAGGTTGATGACGTCGGCGCCGTGGTTGGTCGCCCATCTGACGCCGTCGGCGATGTCCTTGTAGCTGCCAGAGCCATCCTCCAGCACCTTCACCGGCATGAGGTCGGCATCCGGTGCGACGCCGGCGACGCCGATACCGTTGTTTGTGGCGGCTGCGACGATGCCCGCGACGTGGGTGCCGTGCTCGTCACCGTTGTTCTTGCCGTCGGGGCCGCGGAAGTCCCCGTTGCCGCAGGGGCGCTTCCCCGCCTTGCAGCCGGTGAAGGTCGCCCCCCGGACCAGCTGGCCGGCCAGATCCGGGTGTCTGAGGTCGA
>JACDHG010000213.1 GCA_013821195.1 Propionibacteriales bacterium | reverse complement strand
ACCGAAACCACAGCAGGAAGAGGCCCCCGGCCATGACGATGACAGACCCGATCGCAGACATGCTCACGCGTCTGCGCAACGCCAACCAGGCGCACCATGACACGGTCAGCATGCCGTACAGCAAGCTGAAGTCCGGAGTCGCCGAGATCCTCCAGCAGGAGGGCTACATCGGCGCGTGGAAGCTCGACGAGCCTGCCGACAAGGGCGTCGTGGGCAGGACGCTCGTGATCGACCTCAAGTACGGTCCGAACCGCGAGCGGTCCATCGCCGGTGTACGCCGCATCAGCAAGCCGGGGCTGCGTGTGTACGCCAAGTCCACCTCACTGCCCAAGGTGCTCGGTGGTCTCGGTGTCGCGATCATCTCGACGTCAACAGGCCTGTTGACCGACCGCCAGGCAAACCAGAAGGGCGTGGGTGGGGAAGTCCTCGCCTACGTCTGGTAGCCGAGACAGACCGCAGGAGGACGACTCATGTCACGTATCGGCAAGCTCCCTATTCCGGTTCCGTCCGGCGTCGATGTCGCCATAGATGGCCAGCTGGTCACCGTCAAGGGCCCGAAGGGAACTCTCTCGCACGCAGTGCGCGAACCGATCGAGGTCGCGAGGACCGACGACGGGACCCTCGAGCTGAAGCGGCCCAACGACGAGCGTCAGAGCAAGGCGCTGCACGGGCTGTCACGCACGCTCGTCTCCAACATGGTCACCGGCGTGACAGCCGGGTACGAGAAGAAGCTGGAGATCGTCGGCGTCGGCTACCGCGTTGTGCCGAAGGGCCCGACCACGCTCGAGTTCGCCCTCGGCTACAGCCACTCCATCACCGTCAACGCGCCTGAGGGCATCGCGTTCACGGTCGACGGTCCGACGAGGCTCACCGTGCAAGGCATCGACAAGCAGGCAGTCGGCGAGGTCGCCGCGAAGATCCGCAAGCTTCGCAAGCCCGAGCCCTACAAGGGCAAGGGCATCCGTTACGCCGGCGAACAGATCCGGCGCAAGGTCGGAAAGGCAGGCAAGTGATGGCTATCGCCCTCAAGGCCCGTAAGCACACCGCGGCAAAGACGGCGTCGCGTACACGCCGTCAGGTGCGTGGCCGCAAGAAGATCCACGGGTCGGCCGAGCGTCCTCGTCTCATCGTGACCCGGTCGAGCCGGCACGTCTTCGTCCAGGTGGTCGACGACCTGGCCGGCAGGACGCTGGCGTCCGCCAGCACGATGGAGACGGACCTCCGCACACTCGACGGCGACAAGACGGCCAAGGCGAAGAAGGTGGGCGAGCTCGTCGCCGAACGCGCCAAGTCCGCAGGTGTCGACTCGGTCGTGTTCGACCGTGCCGGCAACAAGTACCACGGGCGGGTCGCCGCCCTGGCTGAGGGTGCCCGCTCGGGCGGCCTGGCCTTCTGATCCGACAGCGACTGACGTAAAGAGAGAAGGTAGTTCGAATGAGCGGACCCCAGCGCCGCAGTGGCGGTGCCGGCTCCGAGCGCCGCGGACGCGACGACCGTCGCGGCTCGGCAGCGGAGAAGACCGCCTACATCGAGCGCGTCGTGGCGACGAACCGTGTCGCCAAGGTCGTGAAGGGTGGTCGTCGCTTCAGCTTCACCGCCCTGGTCGTCGTCGGTGACGGTGACGGCCACGTCGGTGTGGGCTACGGCAAGGCCAAGGAGTTCCCAGCGGCGATCGCCAAGGGCGTCGAAGAGGCAAAGAAGTCGATGTTCCAGGTGCCACGCATCCAGGGCACCATTCCGCACCCCGTCCAGGGCGAGAAGTCCGCAGGTGTGGTGCTGCTCCGCCCCGCCGCTCCTGGTACAGGTGTCATCGCGGGCGGTCCGGTCCGAGCCGTGCTCGAGTGCGCGGGGATCCACGACGTCTTGAGCAAGTCGCTGGGGTCGTCGAACGCCCTCAACATCGTGGGAGCCACGATCACGGCGCTTCGGATGCTCAGGACGCCTGAGTCTGTGGCGGCGCAGCGCGGCCTCACCATCGAGCAGGTAACGCCGGCAGCCATCCTCAGGGCGCGCGCGGAGGTGACCGAGTGATGACCCGCCTCCGGGTGCAGCAGACGAGGTCGTCGATCGGTCGCTACAGAAACCAGCGAGAGACCTTGCGAAGTCTCGGCCTCAAGCGCATCGGCGACGTCGTCGTCAAGGAAGACCGTCCAGAGATCCGGGGCATGATCGCCACGATCCCGCACCTCATCGCAGTCGAGGAGGTTGACTGACATGACACTCAAACTTCATCACCTGCGCCCTGCCCCTGGCGCCAAGACCGCCAAGACCCGTGTGGGTCGTGGTGAAGGCAGCAAGGGCAAGACCGCCGGTCGCGGCACCAAGGGCACCAAGGCGCGCTACCAGGTCTCGGCGGGCTTCGAGGGTGGACAGATGCCGCTCCACATGCGGCTGCCCAAGCTCAAGGGTTTCAAGAACCCCTTCCGCGTCGAGTTCCAGGTTGTCAACCTCGACCGTCTGAGCGAGCTCTTCCCTGAGGGTGGCGACGTCACCCCCGCGGCCCTCGTGTCCAAGGGTGCTGTGCGTGACAATGCTCCGGTCAAGGTCCTGGGTGGCGGAGACACCAGCCTGGCATTCAACGTCAGCGCACACGCCTTCTCGGCGTCGGCCAAGGACAAGATCGTTGCCGCGGGAGGGACCGCCACCGAGCTCTGAGCCAAGGCCGGACGTCGACCGCACGTTTGGGCTGGACTGTTATTGTCCGGAGGTGCGGCTATCCGTGGACGTGCCGCTCGGACCTGACATGACACGATGAGTCTCCCGCTCGGGGGATCACTGGGAGGACCTGGTGCTAAGCGCCTTCGTCAACGCGTTCCGGACACCGGACCTGCGGCGCAAGCTGCTGTTCGTGCTCATGATCGTCGTGCTGTTCCGGCTGGGCTCATCTATCCCCTCGCCTGGAGTGGACTACGTCAAGGTCCAGGCGGGTCTCGAAGGTCTGGACGACCAGGGCATCTACGGCCTCATCAACCTGTTCTCGGGTGGCGCGCTGCTCCAGCTGACGATCTTCGCGCTGGGCATCATGCCCTACATCACCGCGAGCATCATCCTGCAGCTGCTCACCGTGGTGATCCCGCGCCTCGAGACCCTCAAGAAGGAGGGTCAGGCCGGCACGGCCAAGATCACCCAGTACACCCGCTACCTGACTCTGGGGCTGGCCATCCTGCAGTCGACAGGCATCGTGGCGCTTGCCCGGACCGGCCAGATCTTCCAGGGGGCCGGCAACCAGGGGTCTCTGCTCGTCAACGACAAGCTGTCCACGATGGTGATCATGGTCATCACCATGACCGCCGGCACTGCCGTCATCATGTGGTTCGGTGAGCAGATCACCGAGCGCGGCATCGGTAACGGCATGTCGATCTTGATCTTCACGTCTGTCGTGTCCGCATTCCCGGGCTCCCTGTGGGGGATCAAGCAGCAGAGCGGTTGGGACATCTTCGCGGTGGTCATCCTCATTGGCCTCGTCATCATCGCTGCCGTCATCTTCATCGAGCAGGCCCAGCGGCGCATCCCCGTGCAGTACGCCCGCAGGATGGTGGGCCGCAAGATGTTCGGCGGCACGTCGACGTACATCCCGCTCAAAGTGAACCAGGCCGGCGTGATCCCGGTGATCTTTGCCAGCAGCCTGCTCTACCTGCCTGCCCTCACATCGCAGTTCAACCCGAACTCGGGGTGGTCGGCGTGGATCAGCAGCCACTTCGTGACCGGCGACGACCCCATCTACATGATCACGTACTTCTTGATGATCGTGTTCTTCACCTACTTCTACGTCTCGATCACGTTCAACCCGACCGAGGTCGCCGACAACATGAAGAAGTACGGCGGCTTCGTCCCCGGCATCCGGGCCGGAAAGCCCACGGAGGACTACCTGGCGTACGTGTTGTCCCGCATCACCTTCCCTGGCGCCATGTATCTGGGGCTGGTCGCTCTGGTCCCGCTCATCGCGTTCATCGTGGTGGAGGCCAACCAGAACTTCCCCTTCGGCGGCGTCTCGTTGCTGATCATGGTCGGCGTGGGACTCGACACCGTGAAGCAGATAGAGAGCCAGCTGCAACAGCGGCACTATGAGGGGTTCCTTCGGTAATGCGCGTCGTTTTGGTGGGAGCACCAGGCGCAGGGAAGGGAACGCAGGCCAAGCACATCGCCTCGCACTACGAGATCCCACCCATCTCCACGGGGGACATCTTTCGGGCCAACATCGCCGAGCAGACCGCCCTGGGCAAGACAGCGAAGCGCTTCATGGACGCCGGCGACCTCGTGCCTGACGAGGTCACCATCGGCATCGTCCGTGACCGTCTTGCCCAAGACGACACCGCTTCCGGCTTCCTTCTCGACGGTTTCCCGCGAACCCTTGCCCAAGCGGAGGCGCTTGGTGAGATCGTCGCCGACCTCGGCACGCCGCTCGACGTGGTGCTCGAGCTGCAGGTCGAGGATGACGAGGTCGTACGCCGATTGTCCGGGCGCCGTACCTGCCGAAACTGCGGGCACGTCTGGCACGTCGAGTTCGACCCGCCCAGCGTCGCCGGTGTCTGTGACGAGTGTGGTGGCGAGCTCTTCCAGCGTGATGACGACCTGCCGGAGACGATCCGCCGACGGTTGGAGGTCTACTCCGAGCAGACGGCGCCGTTAGTCGGCTACTACGCCGAGAGAGGGCTGCTGCGCTCCACCACGGCGATCGGCAGCGTCGACGAGATCACCAAGCGATCCGTCGAGGCGCTCGAGCTGGCCACCCAGGTCTGAGCGACGTGTTTCGCGACCGCAAGCTGGAGATCAAGACGC
>JACDHG010000212.1:3653-4855 GCA_013821195.1 Propionibacteriales bacterium | reverse complement strand
ACCCTGTGCGTGCGGACGTGTACGCCGTCGGCGGGGCGGCCGCCGGCAGTGGCGGCCGCGGCCAGGCAGAAGCGCACCCACATGTTGAGCTGCATCTCCTTGGCCAGCCGTAGGTGGGAGTACAGGAGGTGCACCAACAAGGTGCCCGGACGTGCCCATACCTCGATCTCGAAGATCACCGTGTCGCCTGAGTGGTGAGCACGAAACTCCACCTGCCCGGCCTCGAGATGGCCCCGCAGGGTCGCCAGGCGCAGGCACGCGTCGTCGACGTGCACCACCCTCACCGGGCCGTCCCAGGGGCCGGGCATCTCGACCACCAGCTCGTCGCCCACCTGCAGCGTGTCGCCGACGACGCGGCTGGATCGGACAGCCACGACCTCTGAGGGAACGAAGTGCTTGAAGTCGCTGACAACGCGGGCCATCAACTGGTGCGCGGTGAGCCTGGCCTCGACGATGCGCACCCAGAAACGACGGTGGAACAGCGGGCCGACGCCATCGCTGGCCAGTTGTACGGTGTCATCGAGGGTCTCAGCCGGCAGTCTCGGGGGCAGGTCTTCGGCGCCGCCGCCTTCTCGCTCGACCCGATGCAACGGTGTCGTCTCCCACAGGTACCGCCAGGAGATCAACGCCGTACCGAACATCCAGCGCGTCAGCACGGCGGAGACCTTCGGGCGACTGCGGGTCGACATCGATCTGCCCCTCGGAGGAGTGAAAACGCCAGACTCGGATAATGCGACTGTGTACCCCGGCCAGACACGACGACACGAGCGGAGACGACATGATCGACCTGGCACTGCACCGCGTCGGCGTGCGCAGCACCCATCTGCACGTGGCCTCGATGGGAGCCGTCGCGCTGTGCATCATGCTGTGGATCCGCGCCAAGACCGTCGACCAGGAGCAGCGAGGCAACGCCGAACGTCGCGCCTTGTTCGTGGGCTTGTGGCCGCCGACACTGTGGCTGATGGGCGACTCCCTACGTGACCGTGAATGACGCGTGGTGGCTACTGGGCTCTTCGGGCGGGTCGATGTGGCGGCCGAGCTGTCGGCTCTGCGGCGCGCACTGACCAACTATTCGGTCCTCGAGGTGGCTCGACCGGCCTGGGACTTCGACACCCACCGCAGCCTGCTGCCGTCAGAGCAACCGGGGGCTCCGGAGCCCGACGGCGTCTGGGAGACCGCGTGCCGGCTCATCGAGCGCTACG
>JACDHG010000212.1:0-3643 GCA_013821195.1 Propionibacteriales bacterium | reverse complement strand
CCGCAGCTGGTGCGTGCCAGCTATGACCCGACCGAACCGCTGCTGGGTCGAAACATGCTGCTGCAGGCCCGCTTCCATGGGCTGCACTTCTACCTGGGTGTGCGCGTCACGAGTGTGATCGACGAGGCGCGCGCGGACGGCGACCGGGCCTGGGGCTGGGCCTACGAAACCCTGGAAGGGCATCTCGAACGCGGCAAAGCCACGTATGAAGTGGTCAAGCGCGCTGGCAGCGGGCAGATCGAGTTCGTCATCACCAGCTACTCGCAGAGAGCGCCCACCCTGGGCCCCATCACGCGGTTGGGGTGGCGGCTCTTCGGTCGACGCACCCAGTTGCGGTTCTACCGCGATTGCGGCCGGCGCCTGCACCTGCTCGTCGAGGCGAGCAGGCTCGGCCGACCACCCCGGCACGCACCAGCCACCGCCGATGGTCTGGTTCTGGCACCCTCCGACGCCAGAACCCATGGCCTCGACCGCTTCGCGCTGCACCGCGCCCACCCCGGAAAGCTCCCGACATGGCAAGCGTGATGTGGTTTCGCCGCGACCTTCGGCTCGCCGACAACCCCGCGTTGCTGGCCGCCGTCGCGGCAGACAGCGAGGTGGTACCGCTCTTCGTACTCGACCCGGCGCTGTGGCGGGCGGCCGGCGGCGCCCGACGCGCATATCTGACCGCCAGCCTGGCCGACTTCGGGCATCGTGTCGGCGCCCTGCAGGTACGTCGAGGTGCTCCGGTCGCGGAGGTGGTTGCCGTCGCCCGAGCGGCCCACGCGAGGACTGTGCACGTCGCCGAGGACTTCGGCCCCTACGGGCGGCGGCGTGACGAGCAGGTCGAGCAGGCGCTGGCTCGGCACGGCATCACACTGGTGCGCACAGGATCGCCGTACGCCGTCTCGCCGGGACGCATCGTCAACAAGACCGGAGACCCCTACCAGGTCTTCACGCCCTTCTCGCGCGCCTGGCTGCAGCACGGCTGGCCGCAACCCTGTTCGGCACCTCGCGACGTCTCGTGGGTGCGACCCCTCGCGAGCCACGACCTGCCCGAGGCGCCCCGACCAGACGGGTTGAGCCTCCCACCCGCCGGTGAGGCCGCTGCACACCGACGCTGGCGGCACTTCCTCGACGAGCACCTGCGCGACTACCGGACCGCACGCGACCGCGCCGACCTGGACCGCACCTCCCGGATGTCGGTGCACCTGAAGTGGGGCGAGATCCACCCGCGCACGATGCTGGCCGACCTCGCCATCCGCCGCAGCGAGAGCGCAGCAACCTTCCGCACCGAACTCGGCTGGCGCGAGTTCTACGCCGATGTGCTCTGGCGCCGCCCAGACAGCGCTCGCGACTATTACAAGCCCGAGTTCGCGAGGATGGAGTACGACGAACCAGGTGACGAACCAGCTGACGGGTTCGAGGCCTGGCGCCACGGGCTCACCGGTTTTCCAGTCGTCGACGCCGGGATGCGCCAGCTCCGGACCGAGGGCTGGATGCACAACCGGGTCCGGATGATCGTGGCAAGCTTCCTGGTCAAGGATCTGCACCTGGAGTGGCAGCACGGCGCCCGCCACTTCATGCAGTGGCTGGTTGACGGTGACCTCGCCTCCAACCAGCACGGGTGGCAGTGGACCGCCGGCTGCGGCACCGACGCCGCGCCGTACTTCCGGATCTTCAACCCCACCACCCAGGGACAGAAGTTCGACCCGAATGGCGACTACATCCGCCGGTACGTTCCGGAGCTACGTGATCTCGATGCACGGGCGATCCACCAACCCTGGACTCTCGATGGCGGACCACCGCGCGGTTACCCGGCGCCGATCGTCGACCACGCGGAGGAACGCCGCGAGGCGCTGCGGCGCTACCAGATCGTCCGGCGGTAGCAGGTCATCACGGCCTCATCGTTCCATGAAGGCGCGCTGG
The DNA here is from genome assembly GCA_013821195.1 of Propionibacteriales bacterium. Taxonomy (GTDB): domain Bacteria; phylum Actinomycetota; class Actinomycetes; order Propionibacteriales; family Nocardioidaceae; genus JACDHG01. The sequence goes on along the minus strand of JACDHG010000212.1, from coordinate 1,735 downwards.
GTCATCTCGAACGCTGCCAGGGTCTCGGCCAGGAAGGCGGAGGCGGCTCGGGCGATGTCCTGCGCCTCGTCGACGTTCCTCGCGGTGCGCATCACCTCCAGGGCAACCTCGTGGTGTACGCCGACGAGCTCCAACAGGCCGACCGTGCTGCTCATGGCCCGACGCCCCAGCTCGTATGCGGCGCGCAGCCCGGCCTCGTCCCGGCGGCTGAGAAAGGCCAGGAACGCCGGCGCGTAGTCCTGGCGCAGTCGAGCCACCTCGTCACTCACTGATCGGGAGCCGTGTGGTGAGCTGCGATGCCGTGGATGTCTCCGGTCACCTCGGCAAGGCGCGCGAGTCCTTCCTCGAGGTCAAGGGCTGTGTGCACGAAGCTCACCTCGAGGGAGAGCTGGACCATCGCGATGGCGACCTCGGGGTTGATGCCAACGATCACGGTCTCGGCGCCGCGCAGCCGGGCCATCTGCGCGAGGTCGGTCAGCGTACGGGTCCCGAAGGAGTCGAGTACGTCGAGTGTCGAGACGTCGATGACGATGCCGCGGGAGCGTTGCCGCCCTACCCGGTCGATGAGGTTCCGCTGGAAGCGCGTCAGCTGCTCGTCATCGAGGGCAGTGTGGATCGAGGCGATGAGATACGGCCCCTGCGTGAGGATCGAGACCCGCAACGGCTCCGCCGTACCGAGGCTCTCAGAGCTGGGCATCGTGGTGCCTCGTGACCTTGAAGCCGAGCTGCCGCTCCGCCTCCTCGATACCACCCTGCAAGTCACCGACGGTGCGCATCTTGTTGAGGTCGACCCCGATGGTCACCAGGATCTGCGCGATCGTCGAGGACAACCCCGTGATGATCACCTCGGCACCCATGAGCCGCGACGCATCGACCGTCTGCACGAGGGAGTTCGCCACACCCTCGTCGACGTCAGGAACCCCGGTGATGTCGATGACGACAACCTTCGCGCGGTGGTCCCGGATTCCGCGAAGGAGCTGCTCGGTGAGCTGTCGCGCGCGTTGCGTGTCCAGCACGCCGATGATCGGCAGGATGAGCAATCTCTCCCGGACCTGAAGCACCGGTGTCGACAACTCCAGGATCGCATCCTGCTGCTGCCGGATGACGCGCTCCCGCTCCTCGACGAAGCTCACCGCGACCGTGTTCGCGATCCGGTTGGCGGCGGGTTCATAGGCGTCCAGCACCCGGTTGAGGAGGCTGAAGTCGCGGTGGTACTTCTCGAAGAGCGAGCGGGCCAGCACGTCGCGGAGCAGCAGCACGATGCCGACGACCTCGTGGGTTTCCACGCCCCGCGGGATGATCCGCTCCGACAGGTCACGAGCGTAGTGCTGCAGGGCCTCCACGCTGCCCGTCTCCAGAACCTCGACGTAGTTGTCGTAGACCGAGGTGGCCTCGGAGAACACCTCCTTTGCCGTCATCGAAGACAGCAGGTGTGCGTCGGTGATGCGTGTCGCCCACTCCTGGCGCAGCGCCGTGCGGTTCTCACGAAGGTGCGCGACGAGTTCGGGTAGCAACTCGCCGTTCCCTGCCCACTCCTCGTCTGTTGTGCCGAGCTTTCGCGGCGTCTCCGTCATCATGACCTCGCCTTCGTCGAATCCTCGAACATTTCTGGGTGACATCCAGGGTCACCGCCACTTCGTCATCGTCACCGTCGTACCCTTGCCGACCTCAGAAACGATCTCGAACTGGTCCATGAGCCGCTTCGAGCCCGGCAGGCCCAATCCCAGCCCGCGGT
>JACDHG010000211.1 GCA_013821195.1 Propionibacteriales bacterium | reverse complement strand
CTTGAAGGCAAGTCGGCCGGGGAGTACTCCACCGATCACACCTCCATGGTCCGCCGCGAGCCGATCGGCGTGGTCGGCCAGATCGCGCCCTGGAACTACCCCTTCATGATGGCCGTCTGGAAGATCGGGCCGGCCCTGGCGGCGGGCAACTCGGTGGTGCTGAAGCCCGCCACGGCGACCCCCCTCACGACGTTGCGACTGGGCGAGCTGGCCAGGGAAGCTGGCCTGCCGGACGGCGTCCTGAATATCGTCACGGGGCGTGGCGATGTGGTCGGGGCGGCCATCGCGGCGCACCCGGATATCGACATGGTCTCCTTGACCGGCGACACCGAGACGGGCAAGAAGATCCAGCAGTTGGCCTCAGGCAACCTCAAGCGCGTCCACCTGGAGCTCGGCGGCAAGGCGCCCTTCATCGTGTATGACGACGCCGATCTCGACTCGGCGGCGCGCGGCGCGGTCGCCGGCGGCTACGTCAACGCCGGGCAGGACTGCACGGCAGCCACCCGCGTGCTCGCCGGACCACGGGTCCACGACGACTTCGTGGCGGCGCTCATCGAGCAGGCCCGCAGCACCGTCGTGGGTGGCCCGGATGTCGAGGACGCGCTGTACGGACCGCTCAACAACGCCAACCAGCTGGAGAAGGTCAGCGGTTTCGTCGACCGGCTGCCCGATCACGCCAAGCTGGGCACCGGCGGCGCACGCCACGGTGACCACGGCTACTTCTACGACCCGACGGTGGTGTCCGAGGTGGTCCAGGACGACGAGATCGTGCAGAACGAGGTCTTCGGCCCGGTGATCACCGTCCAGCGGTTCTCCGACGAGGACGAGGCGGTGCGCTGGGCCAACGGCGTGGAGTACGGCCTCGCGTCCAGCGTGTGGACCCGCGACCACGGGCGCGCCATGCGCATGGCCAAGCGTCTCGACTTCGGCAGCGTGTGGATCAACACGCACATCCCGCTGGTCGCGGAGATGCCGCACGGGGGCTTCAAGCACTCCGGCTACGGCAAGGACCTGTCGATGTACGGCTTCGAGGACTACACCCGGGTCAAGCACGTGATGAGCAACATCGAGCCGTGACGATGACGCGGCCGGCCGGCCGCCGCACATGAGGAAACCGTGGTGTATCGGCATGGTTGCGACGGAATCCCTTGTCTCTACCCCTTCTTTTTGTCAGGATCGAGTTTCCACCGCCAGCCGGCGACAGCGCATAGTCCGGGAGGACACCATGACGGCTTCGCATGACGCTCGGATCCCGGCGGCGCTGTCCCGCGCTGGCCTGTCCCGGCGGCGCTTCCTGCGCGGGGTCGGCTACGGCGGGGTCGCGCTCACCGGCGGGTCGCTGCTCGCCGCCTGCGGGACCGATCCGGCGAAACCACGGCCGGAGGAGCAGGTGGCCCCCGACCGGTCACAGCAGGAGAAGGTGGTCAACTTCTCCAACTGGCCGCTCTACATCGACGTGGCGGGGAAGAACGAGGGCAAGCGTCCCACCCTCGACGCGTTCACGAAGCAGACCGGCATCGAGGTCAACTACACCGAGGACGTCAACGACAACGACGAGTTCTTCGGCAAGGTGCGTCCGCAGCTGCAGGCCGGCCAGCCCACCGGGCGCGATCTGTTCGTGGTGACCGACTGGATGGCGGCGCGCATGATCAGGCTCGGCTTCGTACAGCAGCTCGACAAGGCCAACATGCCGAACGCCGGCAACCTGCGGGCGGCATTGGAAAGCCCACCATTCGACCCGGACCGCAGCTTCACGATGCCCTGGCAAAGCGGCTTCGCCGGCCTCGCCTACAACGCGAAGGTGACCGGTGAGGTGTCCTCCGTCGAGGAGCTGCTGACGCGCCCTGACCTCAAGGGCAAGGTCACCATGCTCACCGAGATGCGCGACACCATGGGGCTCACCCTCCTCGACATGGGCAAGGACCCCTCCGACTTCACCGCCGACGATTACGCGGCGGCGATCGACCGCGTACAGAAGGCGGTCGACTCGGGGCAGATCCGCACGTTCACCGGCAACGAGTACGCCCAGGACCTCGCCAAGGGCAACATCGGAGCGTGCGTGGCCTGGTCCGGCGACGTCATCCAGCTGCAGTTCGAAGACAAGAACATCAAGTTCGTCACCCCCGACGCGGGAGTGATGCTGTGGTCGGACAACATGATGGTGCCGAACAAGGCGGCGCACAAAGCCAACGCCGAGACACTCATGAACTACTACTACGACCCCGCAGTCGCCGCCGAGCTGGCCGCCTGGGTCAACTACATCTGCCCCGTCGACGGGGCCCAGGAAGAGATGCAGGAGATCGACCCCGAGCTGGCTGACAACCCGCTCATCTTCCCCGACCAGGCGACCCTGGACGCGACCCACGTCTTCAAGGACCTCTCTGCGGAGGAGGAGCGCAACTACACGCAGGCGTTCCAGCGGGTCATCGGTGCCTGAGCCGGAGGTCAGGCAGGAGTGAGCCGTGCCATGAACGTCGCGGGTGTCCCCGGAGCCGGAGCGGCGCTGCGTCTCGACGGGCTGACCAAGCGGTTCGGCGACTTCCTGGCCGTCGACGACCTGCACCTCGACATCCCAGAGGGCTCGTTCTTCGCGCTGCTCGGTCCGTCGGGGTGCGGCAAGACGACGACGCTGCGGATGGTCGCCGGTCTAGAGGAACCCACCTCCGGGCGCATCATCCTCGGCGACGAGGACGTGACCGACCGCCGACCGTACAAGCGTCCGGTCAACACCGTCTTCCAGAGCTACGCCCTCTTCCCGCACCTCGATATCCAGGAGAACGTCGCCTTCGGGCTGCGCCGTCGAGGCCAGAAGGACATCCCGCGTCAGGTGCAGGAGACGCTCGACCTGGTGCAGCTCGCCGGTTACGAGCGTCGCCGGCCGAGTCAGCTCTCCGGCGGTCAGCAGCAGCGGGTAGCGCTCGCCCGCGCGCTCATCAACCATCCCCGAGTGTTGTTGCTCGACGAGCCGCTGGGTGCGCTCGACCTCAAACTGCGCCGCCAGATGCAGTTGGAGCTCAAGCGGATCCAACTCGAGGTCGGCCTCACTTTCGTGCATGTCACGCACGATCAGGAAGAGGCGATGACCATGGCGGACACGATCGCGGTGATGAACGCCGGCAGGGTGGAGCAGCTCGGCGACCCCGCGTCCCTCTACGAGTTCCCCGCCACCGTCTTCGTCGCCAACTTCCTCGGTCAGTCCAATCTCGTTCACGCTCGGGTCACCGGGCGCAGCGGTGACACGCTGCTGCTCGATGTCGCTGGCCAGCGGTTGGCCATGCCGGCCGACAGGAGCAGGGCCACCGCTGAGAGCGTGCTCGTCGGCGTACGGCCGGAGAAGATCTACCTTGCGCTGGCCGGTACCCGGGGATCGGGGAACGCCCGATCGGCAACGGGTGACAACGAGCTCAGCGGAGTCGTCACCGACGCCAGCTTCACCGGGACGAGCACGCAGTACCTCGTGCGCACGCCGCGGGGGCAGGAGCTCGTCGTCTTCGCACAGAACACCTCGGCCGATCGCCGCAGCGCAACGCCCGGTGACAACGTCGTGCTGCACTGGGATCCGGCACACACCTTTGCCTTCGACGGATCCGGGAAGGCCGAAGCGGAGGAAGCCACTGCCGAGGAGTCAGCAGCGGTTCCGCGCGTCGGGGTGGGCGGGTGAGCACTCTGACCGCCGTCCGCGGCGGCGCGCCGGTGGAGACACCGGAGCCATCGGAGCCCACGCCGCGCCGCCGGAGGTGGGTGCCTTATGCGCTGCTGCTGCCGGGTCTGGTGTGGTTGGCGGTGTTCTTCCTCGCGCCGATGGCGACCCTCTTCTCCACCTCACTGCAGGTGGGGTCCATCGACGAGGGCTACCGGCCGGCCTTCCGGATCGCAAACTACACCGAAGCCCTGAGTGCTTTCAGCGAGCAGTTCTTCCGATCCTTTGGCTACGCGGCGATGGCCACGGTGCTGGCGCTACTGGTGTCCTACCCGCTCGCCTATGCCATCGCATTCAAGGCCGGACGCTGGAAGAACGTCCTGCTCGTCCTCGTCATCGCACCCTTCTTCACCAGCTTCCTGGTGCGTACACTCGCCTGGACGGCGATCCTGGGCGATCAAGGGTTGCTGCTCGGCCAGCTCAAGGACATAGGACTGGTGAGTCCGGACTTTCGACTGCTCGCGCGGCCCTTCGCCGTCGTCCTCGGCTTGACCTACAACTTCCTCCCCTTCATGACGCTGCCGCTCTACGCCAGTCTGGAGCGGATCGACCGACGGCTGCTCGAAGCGGCGGACGACCTCTACTCTTCCGCGTTCACCACCTTCCGCAAGGTGACGTTCCCGCTGTCGCTGCCCGGCGTGGTGGCGGGGACGCTGCTCACCTTCATCCCCGCCGCCGGCGACTACATCAACCAGCGGCTGCTCGGCACACCCCGGCAGAGCATGATCGGCACCGTCATCGACAGCCAGTTCCTCCGCGTCCTGGACTACCCATCGGCGGCGGCGCTGTCGTTCACGCTGATGGTCTCCATCGTGGTGCTCGTGTGGTTCTACGTCCGGCGCGCCGGCACCGAGGAGCTGGTCTGAGTGGCGAGCGCCGCGACCGCACTGACCGGAGCTCCCGCCGCGACCCGCCGCGAGCCGTCGCTGCCGGTGCGGGTGCTGCGGTTCGTGGGCCGTCACGTCGTGGCGACGGCTGCAGCTCTCACCTTGCTGTACATGTTCCTGCCGGTCTTCGTCGTCGTCGTCTTCTCCTTCAACGATCCGGCCGGCCGGCTGAACTACACCTGGAACTCCTTCACCGTTTCCAACTGGGCGAACGTGTGCGGCGTCCCCGGCATGTGCGACGCCGTCTGGTTGAGCATCCAGATCGCCCTTTTGGCGACC
>JACDHG010000058.1:6492-11641 GCA_013821195.1 Propionibacteriales bacterium | reverse complement strand
CGTGACCGGTGCGGAGCCCGATGTCCTCCGTGCCGTCTGCAAGGAGCTCGGCATCGACGACATCAAGGGGATCAAGGTGCCGTACGAGTCGATGATCCCCAGTCTGCAGGCCAAGCGGGTCGACGTCATCGCCGCCGGACTCTTCATGAAGCAGTCGCGGTGTGCGGAGGTCGTCTACAGCGAGCCGGTGATCGTCTCCACCGAGTCGTTCGGCGTACCGCCCGGCAACCCGAACGGCATCCTGACGGTCCAAGACGTGCTCGACAACGGCGACCTGAAGATCGCGGTGCTACCTGGCGGGTTCGAGGAGGGCATCCTCAACAGCGCCGGAGTGCCCAAGGGCCAGCAGGTCAGCGTCAACGACAACATCAGTGGCGTCGAAGCGGTCAAGACCGACCGCGCGGATGCGTTCTTCCTGCCCACCTTGTCGCTGGAGGACCTGGAGAAGACGGTTGGCGGCTTTGAGATCACTCCTGTGGTCGAGGACGCCCCGAAGACCGGGTCGGGTGCTGCCTGGGGCAAGGACCAGCAAAGTGCCGTCGACGAGTACAACGTCGAGCTGGAGAAGTTCAAGGCCTCCGACGGGTTCGACGAGGTCATGGACAAGTGGGGCTTCGACCCCGACGCGGCACGCGGCGTGACAGCCAGGGAGCTGTGCCAGGTCGAGGGCTGAGTTAGCGACGCCCTCACATGTCGACCGTATTCGAGTACCGCGAACTATTCATCCAGGGGCTGCAGGCCACCGCGCTCCTCACCGTGCTCGGGTTGCTGCTGACGCTGGTGGTCGCCTTCACGGCTGGGCTTGCTCGGCTCTCGCGGCACTGGGTGCTGCGCGCTCCGTCGTACGTCTTCGTCGAGGTCTTCCGAGGCACGTCGATGATCGTGCAGCTGTTCTGGTTCTACTACGCGTTGCCGCAGCTCGGGCTCCAGCTGACCCCGTTGTTTGCCGGCGTGCTCGTGCTCGGGCTCAACGAGGGCGCGTATGCCGCCGAGGTGGTTCGCGGCACGATCGCATCGCGCCCGCGAGGTCAGACAGAGGCGTGTATCGCCTTGGGATTGAGCCCTGCTCAGCGGATGCGGCGGGTGCTGATCCCCCAGTCGATTCCGGCGATGTTGCCGTCGTTCGGCAACGTGTTCGTCGACCTCCTCAAGGCCACTTCTTTGGTGTCGTTCATCACGGTCAGCGAGCTGACGTTCCTAGCCCTCGACGTCCGGAACAACACCGGTGAGACGACCGCCGTCTTCCTCACGATGCTTGTGATCTACTTCGCCCTCGCGATGGCGATCGCGATGCTGACGCTCTTGCTGGAGCGACGGTTCGCCATCGACCGCAAGCGGCGTCCATCCCTGCGTAAGGCCCTTCTGGGCAGCGGCGGGGGGCCGGTCTCGGCATGATCTGGAGCAACGAGTACGCGATAGACATCCTGCCCGTGCTGCTGGACGGATTGTGGCTCACGGTGCGGATCACCCTGCTTGGCATGGGCATCGCCTTGGTCCTGGGCTTGTTTGTCGCGGTGATCCGCTTCCTCAAGATCCCGGTGCTGTCGGCGTTGTTCACGTTCTATGTGTTGTTCGTACGCGGGACGCCCTTGCTGGCGCAGGTGTACGCGGCTTTCTATGTGCTGCCGACGTACGGCATCCGATTCTCAGCCTTGGTGACCGGGGTGGCGGTCATCGGCATCAACTACAGCGCCTACACAGCCGAGGTCTACCGGGCGGGCATCGAGGGCGTCCCTGCTGGGCAGTGGGAGGCTGCGAAGGCGTTGAGCCTCCCACACAGGAGGACATGGGCGAAAATCGTGCTCCCACAGTCGATCAAGACCATCATCCCCGTGCTCGGCAACTACTGGGTCCAAATGTTCAAGGACACGGCGATCCTGTCGGCCATCACGGTCGTCGAGCTTATGCAATCGGCCAAGACCCTCGCCAACAGTGACGTCCGATCCCTTGAGCCCTACACGATTGCAGGCATCATGTATCTCGTCATCAGCTACACCGCCTCGCTGCTCGTCAAGGCTTTGGAGCGCCGCTATGCCCCCACTCACTGACCACCACGCCGCGACCGAGTCCAATGGCCGTGGCACCAGCGAGATGATCACGTTCGAGGAGGTGAGCAAGAGCTGGGGAGACAACCACGTGCTGCGCTCGCTCAACTTCCACGTGGCGCCGGGGGAGAAGGTGTCGATCATCGGGCCGTCGGGGTCGGGCAAGACCACGATCCTGCGGATCCTGATGACCCTCGAGACTCCGGACGACGGCCTCGTCTCGATCGAACGAGAGCCGCTCTGGGACGCCCGCGGCGGAGCGAAGCCCAAGGAGACCAAGCAGATGCGGGCCATCTGCCGCAAGATCGGAATGGTCTTCCAGTCCTTCAATCTGTTCCCTCACATGACTGCCGTGCAGAACGTCATGGAGGCGCCGGTACAGGTCTTGGGCATGTCGAAGGACGACGCACGCGAGCGGGCCCAGGACCTGATGGAGCTGGTCGGGCTCAGCAAACACCTGGACCACAAGCCACCCGAGCTCTCAGGTGGTCAGCAGCAGCGGGTCGCGATCGCGCGGGCACTGGCGATGCGTCCCAAGATCTTGCTGTTCGATGAACCCACCTCCGCGCTCGACCCCGAGCTCATCGGCGAGGTGCTGGCCGTAATCCGTGACCTCGCCCTCAGCGCCGACATGACGATGCTGATGGTGACGCACGAGATGCGGTTCGCCGAGGAGATCTCCGACCGGGTGGTGATGTTCGACTCCGGCAGGGTCGTCGAGCAGGGTCCGCCGCACAAGATCTTCAAGGATCCCGATCACGAGCGCACCAAGCTCTTCCTGCGGGCAGTGCTGGAGCGTTGAGCCCGACGAGAGACTACGACGTCGCAGGTCTTGCCGATCGCCTGCGGGCTGAGCTACGAGGGACGGTCGCGTCCGATGCTGGGACGCTGGCGCTCTACACCACCGACGCGTCGAACTACCGGGTCGTCCCCGACCTCGTCGTCGTCCCCGCCGACGTCGATGACCTGGCAGCTGCTGTCACGCTGACCGCTGCTGCGGGGGCACCAGTCACGTTACGCGGTGGTGGTACGTCGATTGCGGGCAACGCGCTCGGCGGCGTCGTTGTCGACGGGTCTCGTCACCTCAACCGCGTCCTCGACCTCGACCCGTTCGCGCGCACGGCTGTGGTGGAGCCCGGCGTGGTGCTGACAGACCTGCTCGCGGCCGCGGCAGGGCATGGGCTGACGTTCGCGGCAGATCCTTCGTCGGCGAGCCGGGCCACGCTCGGCGGCATGATCGCCAACAACGCGTGCGGTGCTCATTCCGTCGCGTGGGGCACGACCGCCGACGCCGTACGCAGCCTCGACGTCGTGCTTGCCGACGGCACCACGCTGACGTTCGACACGCCGCCGCCGGATGTCGACGCCGCGGCTCGGCGCGCCGCACTCGAGGCACGCGTCGGCCGCGAAGGTGAGCTGCACCGGGCGCTCTTCGCTCTCGCTGACGAGCACGGGCTGATGATCGGCCGGCAGTTCGGGAAGTTCTCGCGGCAGATCTCCGGGTATGCGCTGCACCGGCTGCTGTCCAAGCACGGTTACGACGTCGCCCGGTTGCTCTGCGGCAGTGAGGGCACGCTGGCGACGACGCTGCGGGCCACCGTCGCGCTGACACCGCTGCCGGCCGCGAAAGCCCTGCTGGTGTTGGGGTTTCCCGACCCGATCGCGGCTGCCGACAGCGTGCCGTTGATCCTCCCTCACCACCCCCTCACGGTTGAGTCGATCAACGCAACGCTGGTCGACCGGCTGCCCGAGCAGGTGCGTCGGCAGGCGGTCGCCGCGGGACTCCCGTCCGGCCAGACCTGGCTGCTCGTCGAGGTCGCAGGGGATGACCTCGACGACGCCGTCACCCGCGGAGGCACGATCGCGAGCAAGCTCGCCGACTCCGGCACCGGGGTCACCTCGTCGCTCGTCACCGAGCCGCAGGCGCAGGCCGTGCTGTGGCGATGCCGGGGCGACGGTGCGGGTCTCGCGACCCGTCGTGGTGACGGTGCCGAGGCGTGGAGTGGCTGGGAGGACGCCGCTGTCCCGCCGGCGCAGCTCGGCACCTATCTGGCTCGGCTGGACGAGTTGTTGGCCCGCTACGGGCTGGCCGGTGTTTCATACGGCCACTTCGGCGAAGGCTGCATGCACATGCGGATCGACTTCGACCTGCTCACTGGCGCCGGTGTCGCGACGTACCGGTCCTTTGTCGAGGAGGCGTGCGACCTGGTCGTCTCGCTCGGCGGCTCGGTCTCCGGTGAGCACGGGGACGGTCGGGCGCGCTCGGAGCTGCTGCAGAAGATGTACGGCGCCGACGCCGTCGGTGTGTTCGCCGCCGTGAAGCGGGTGTTCGACCCGGCCGGTGTGCTGAACCCGCACATGATCGTCGACCCGGCACCGCTCGACGAGGGCCTGCGGCATACCGGATCGGCTCAGGGGCGCGATCTGCTCACGGTGTTCGCGTACCCGGATGACGCCGGCAGCTTCGCTCAGGCGCAGCGGCGCTGTGTCGGCGTCGGGAAGTGTCGGCAGTCGTCAGGCGGGGTCATGTGTCCCAGCTATCAGGTGACCCGCGAGGAGCAACACTCGACGCGCGGTCGCGCCCACCTGCTGTGGGAGATGCTCGAGGGCGACGTCGTCACCGACGGCTGGCGCTCGACCGAGGTGCGCGACGCGCTCGACCTCTGCTTGTCGTGCAAGGGCTGCCTGTCGGACTGTCCCGTCAACGTGGACATGGCGACGTACAAGGCGGAGTTCACCCACCAGCACTACCGGCGCCGGCTGTGGGCGCGACCGCGGTCGCACTGGTCGATGGGGTGGCTGCCGGTGTGGGCTCGGTTCGCGTCGAAGGCACCCCGGCTGGCGAACCACGTCACGGGGTCACGGGCGAACGCGGCCTTGAAACGCGTCGGCGGGATCGCGGCTGAGAGAGACCTGCCAGCCTTCGCGTCGGAGTCGTTCACCGACTGGTTTGCGGGCCGGGCTCGGCCGGCGGTGGCGGCCGAGAGCTCGCAGCGAGTGGTGCTCTGGCCCGACACGTTCACCAACTACCTGGCTCCGGAGGTCGGCCGTGCCGCTGTGCGGGTGCTCGAAACCGCCGGCCTCGATGTGGCGGTGCCGCAGCA
>JACDHG010000058.1:0-6482 GCA_013821195.1 Propionibacteriales bacterium | reverse complement strand
GATCTCGACCGGTCAGCTGGGTGTCGCGAAGCGGGTGCTGGGGCGCTCCCTCGTCGTGCTCGCACCGTATGTCGAGGCAGGCGTGCCCGTGGTGGGCCTCGAGCCGAGCTGTACGGCGGTGTTCCGGCACGACGCGACTGGTCTGCTCGGCGAGAGCGAGCTGGCCGGGGCGGCAGGGCTCGTCGGCCGGTCGACGTACACCTTGGCTGAGACGCTGGCGAAGTTTGCGCCCGACTGGACGCCGCCGGCCGTCGACGCCGACGCGCTCGTGCAGGTGCACTGCCACCAGCACGCCGTGATGGGTTTCGGGCCAGACTCGGCGTTGATGGCGGCAGCGGGGATGTCCGCGAGTGTGCCCGACTCTGGGTGCTGTGGGCTCGCGGGCAACTTCGGGTTCGAGCAGGGTCATTACGAGGTGTCGCAGGCGGCGGGCGAGCGGGTTCTCCTGCCGGCCGTGCGGGCCGCGGCCGATGACACGGCGCTGGTGGCGGATGGGTTCAGCTGCCGCACCCAGATCAGCCAGGGCACCGGCCGCACCGCTCGCCACCTGGCCGAGGTGCTGGCGGCAGCACTCGACGAGGCGGAACCTTCGGACGGCCCGGCTGCGACTATGTGACGGGTAGGGCGGAAATGGAGGTCGCGCAAACAGGGGAGTCGGCGGGCTCGCGGCCCCCTATTTGCGCGACCTCTTACTCGACGGGTCGGCGAGGAGGCGGGTTGCCAGCAGGGCGTAGGTCTTGGCCGCCACCAGGAGCTCGTCGATGGCAACTGACTCGTCGGTGCGATGCGCCTGGGTGGCCACCGATCCCGGGCCGAGCACCACCACCGGAACACCGGCGTCTCGAGCGATGAACCCGCCGTCGCAGGCGGCCGTCCAGCCGCCGAGCGGCAGCCGGGGTCCGCCCGCCGCCTGAAGCGCACCGTCGGCGGTCACCACGAACGGATCCTCCGCGGATGTCTCGAACCCCGGCATCGCCATCGGCATCCGTACGTCGTAGCACAGCCCGCGAGACTCGAGCCCGAGAGAGCCCAATCGCGCCCGCACCTCCTCGAGCACCGCGTCGGCGTCTTCGGCCGGCAGCAGCCGCCGGTCGGCGGACACCACACACTCGGCCGCCACGATCGACGTGCCGGTGCCACCTTGCACCTGGCCGACGCTCCAGGTGGCCGCCCCGACCAGCGGATGCACGTCGGCCGCCAGCTGGCCGTGCCACCGTTCGAGATCGGCGATCACCTCGGCGGCTCCGTAGACGGCGTTCGCACCGGCGCTCGGATCGCCGGAGTGCGCGGCCCGCCCCGTCACGGTCACGTCGACGTACGCGTCGCCCCGGGCCGCGATGATCGTCTGGAGCTCCGTCGGCTCGGCGACGACACATCCGGCGTATGACGACCGGTCCCCCGTGGCGAGGTAGTGCCGGATGCCGAGGCCGAGGTCCTCCTCGTCGACGGTGGCGGCGAGCTCGACGAAACCCGACAGCTCGACGCCCGCACGCTGCAGCGCGTCCATCGCCACCACGCAGGCGGCCAGCCCGCCGAGCATGTCGGTGGATCCGCGACCCCAGATCCGCCCCTCCCGCACGAGGGCGCCCCGCGGATCTACCGTCCACCCGTCGCCGACGGGGACCACGTCGGTGTGACCGAGGAGCAGCAGCCCAGGTCCGGTGCCGCCTCGAAGGGTGGCAGTCACGTTGGGCCGCGACGGCTCGACGTCGTTCAGCGCGACCGACAGCTGCCGGTCGCGGCAGGCGTTGGCGAGGATCTCTGCCTTTGCAGCCTCGTCGCCGGGCGGGTTCTCGCCGGGTGCCCGCACCAACGCTTGGGTCAGCTCGACGATCTCGCGCAAATCGATCAGGTCCAGCACGTCCTGCTCCGCCTCCCCGATGCGGGCAGTCGGTGACCCCGTCTCAGCCACTTGACCCGTCCGTGATCAGCCGGTCGACCGCCCGTCGCAGCCGCGCAATACCGACGGCGGTGCGCTCAGGTGCGGTGGACGCGAAGCAAAGCCGTAGTGCGTCGTGGAAGTTGCCGGCCGGCGAGAACGCCGGACCGGGGATGAACGCGACACCCTCGGCCAACGCGACCTCGAACAAGGCCTGCGTGTCGACGCCGCACTCCAGCGTCACCCAGAGGAAGAAGCCGCCCTCGGGGTCGGTCCAGTGGGCGATGTCGCCGAAATGCTCCTCGAGGCATCGTTGCATGGCGATCTTGCGCTCCCGGTATGCCGTCCGCTGCGTCGCCAGATGGTCGGCGAGGTGGCCACCGGCAAGGAAGCCTGTGACGAGTCGCTGGCCAGGCAGGTTCGTGCAGGTGTCCATCGCCTGCTTGGCGTTGATCAGCAACGGTTGCAGCTCCGCAGCGCTGTCGACCCAACCCACCCGCAGCCCGGGCGCGAGGATCTTGGAGAACGTCCGCACCGAGAACACCAGCGGATCGCCGTCGCCCAGCTCGCGCAGCGTCGGCAGCTCGTCGCCCTCGAAGCGCAGCAGCCCGTACGGGTCGTCGTCGATGACGACGGACCCCCACTGGCGGGCCAGCTCCAGCAACGCATGCCGACGCTCGAGCGACATCGTTGCGCCCGACGGGTTCTGGAAGGTCGGGATGGTGTAGATCGCCTTCGGGCTTCGACCGGTCGGCGCGACCAGCCCGGGCAGTGCCTCGACGACCAGCCCGTGCTCGTCGACCTGCGCCTCCAGCAGCTCGGCGCCGTACGAGAGGGCGGTCGCGCTGCCGTTGGTGTACGTCGGCGACTCGACGACGACTAGGTCGCCCGGGTCGACGAACAGCTTGCAGCACAGGTCGAGGCCCTGCATGCCGCCGGCGGTGACCGTGAGGCGATCGGCCGTCGTCTCGTCACCCGTGCCGCTGAGCATGGCGAGCAGCGCCTCACGCAGCGGCGGGTCACCTTCGGTGGCTGCGTAGTCGAACGCGTCGGGTGACAGTGGCCCGAGATACTCCTGCGCCACCTGGGAGAGGATCGTCGACGGTACGGCCTCGGCGGCCGGGCTGCCCATCGCGAAGCGCACGATGTCGTGCTTCTGCCTGTGCAGGAGCGACGTGCTCGAGTCGATCACCGAGCCGACGAGGTCACTCGCGCGGGCAGCAAGTGGCAGGGTGGAGCTGGTGGGGATCACGGGCTCACTTTCTGGTCAGGTCGTGGGGCAGGTCGGTGAAGCGTTCGGCGCCGGTGTCGGTGACGGCGACCGGCTCGGACAGCTCGTACCCCCAGCCGTCCATCCACATCCCGAGGATGACGTGGAACGTCATACCAGCTTGCAGAACGGTCTTCTCGGCTGCACGTAGACTCACGGTTCGCTCACCCCAGTCGGGCGGGTAGGCGATGCCGATCGAGTAGCCGGTCCGCGACTCCTTGGTGTGCCCATGGCGGCCGATGACGTCGTTGAATGCCGCGTGCACGTCGTGGCCGGTGGCTCCGGCCACGAGCGCCGCGAGAGAGGCCGCCATCCCGTCGGCGACCACCGGTGCCATGTCGCTGAGCCGGCTGGGTGGGTCGCCCAGCACGACCGTGCGGGCGAGGGGGACGTGGTAGCGCTCGTATGCACCGGCGAGCTCGATGGTCGTCGCCTCGCCCGCCACGAAGCGCGCATCGCTCCAGGTGAGGTGCGGCGTCCCGGCGGCGTCACCGGTCGGCAGCATCGGGTAGATCGCTGGGTAGTCGCCGCCGTGCGTCGGCGTGCCCGCGGCCTGGGCGGCCAGGATCTCCGCGGCGACGTCACACTGGCGGCGCCCGACCTCGACGGCGTCGAGGGCGACCGTCATCGCGCGCTCGGCGATGGTGCCCGCGATCCGCATTCGGGCCAGCTCGTGCTCGGACTTCACCAGGCGCACCCAGTTAACGAGCTCTGCGCTGTCGACGACGTGGGCGCGAGGTATGCCGCCCGTGAGCGCGAGGTAGGCTCGCGGCGAGAAGAAGTGGGAGTCGCCCTCGATGCCGACGGTCCAACCCGGGTCGTCCGCCAGCAAGCCGACGAGGATCGCCTGCCGCACGATCCACGTGTACGGGTGGGTGTCGTGGCGATGAACCAGCTCCTCGGGGTAGCCGTGCACCTGGTTTGGCCCTAGCGCCGAGATCGAGGCCGCGCCGGCGGCGTCCATGGCCCGAGCGAACAGCTGCGGCTCGCCGTCCGCAGGCACGACGAGGCACTGCGGCATGTAGAACGACCAGGCGTCGTAGCCGGAGAGGTAGTAGATGTTGGCCGGGTCGCTGACCACGAGAGCGGCCATCGAGCGGGTCGCCATCTCCGCCTGGACGTGCGCGAGCCGGGCGGCGTACTCCGGCAGGGGTGCGAGGGTCATCGGCGTCTCGACTCAAGGGGGGATGCGACCCGGTCGTGGTCGAGGAGGCGCTGTCCGGGGCCGGCGGCGGCCCGCCCGACCAGGCCGAGCGCGGCCCACATCGACCCCTGGTTGGCGCTGATGACGGGCTTGCCGAGCTCGGCCTCGAGCGGCTCGATGAGGTCGTAGGTCGCCAGGTTGGTGCAGGAGACGATGATCGCCTCGGCATCGGGGTGGTCGGCCTTGCGGATGAGGTCGGCCGTCACGTCGTACGGGACGGTCCCGATGTTGGACTGCAGACCGAGCCAGTGTGTGCCGGCGACCCCAGCACCGGCCTCCTCCAGGAACTCCCGCAGTCGGAGCGAGATCGCCTCGTCGTACGGCGTCGCGATCGACACCGTCTGCGCGCCCACCTGGCCGAGAGCCGCGAGCAGCGCCCCGCTCGTCGTCACTGGTGCGGCCGCGCCGGCGGCCTGCATTGCCGCGACAAGAGCGCGCTCACCGTGGAGTCCCCGCATGAAGCTGCCCGAGGTGCACGCATACAACGTCGCGGCGGGCGAGACCGCAGCCAGCTGGGCCACGCTGGCGGCGACCAGGTCGTGGTCGCCCATCAGCGTCACGGTCTCGACGGTGACGGTTGTGGGGGTCGGCGGCAGCCGGGTGACGTGCAGCGACACGTCGGCCGGAGTCCAGCGCCACAGCTCGCGGTCGAGCACCATGTCACAGGGGACGATCACGCCGATCCCGGTCTGCTCGATTGAGGGGAGTCGCATGTTGGTCACGGCGCCATCCTGCCTCTGTTGCCGATTGTTGACAATCCTCATATAGCCTAGTTCGGATGCAGACTGTCCCGCGCCGCCCGGTGATCACCGTCCTGAGCGATCCGGCTGTGGAGTATCCGTCCGACCTGAGCGAGCTTCCGGACCGGGTGGAGGTACGAACCGCCGACGAGGCATCCTTCGCCGACGCCGTCGACGGGGCTCATGTGGTGTTGATGTGGGACTTCTTCTCGGGCGCCCTGCGCGAGGTGTGGCCACGGGCCGGATCGGTCCGCTGGGTCCATGTGGCCGCCGCCGGAGTCGACACGCTGCTGTTCGACGAGCTCGTCGACTCCGAGGTGGTAGTGACGAACGCCCGCGGTGTGTACGACCGCCCGATCGCCGAGTTCGTGCTGGCCTCGATTCTGGCCTGTGCCAAGGATCTCCATGGCAGCCACGACTACCAACTTCAGCGGGTCTGGCGGCACCGCGAGACGCGGTCCGTCATGGGCGCCACCGCCCTCATCGTCGGCACCGGGGGAATCGGTCGGGAGACGGCCCGGCTGTTGCGTTCGCTCGGGGTCAGTGTCACGGGAGCCGGCCGGACCGCGCGCAGTGACGACCCCGACTTCGGCGAGATCGTCGCGAGCCGCGACCTCGCCGGTGTGGTGAGCGACGTCGACCATCTCGTCGTGGCGGCGCCGCTGACCGAGCAGACCCGTGGTCTGGTTGGTGCCGCCGTCTTCGACGCGATCAAGCCGGGGGCGCACCTGGTCAACGTCGGCCGCGGTCCGATCGTCGATGAGGCCGCCCTGGCCGCGGCGCTGCGCAGCGGCCAGCTCGCCGCCGCCTCGCTCGACGTGTTCGCGACCGAGCCGCTCCCCGCCGACAGCCCGTTGTGGTCGCTGCCCGGTGTGGCGATCTCCGCGCACATGTCGGGTGATGTCGTGGGATGGCGTGCTTCACTGGCGCGCCAGTTCGTCGACAATGTGCAGCGCTGGCTCGACGGTCAGCCTCTCCCGAACGTCGTCGACAAGCGGCTCGGCTTCGTCTCCTCTGCCGGCGTCGGGGACCGAGCATGAGCGACCGGTCCCGAGTCTCCGCCGTTGACCTCGCCGCCGGCTTCGCCGATGGGTCGGTCTCGCCCGTGGATGCGACGCAGGCTGCCCTCGACGCGATCGACAGGTATGACGGCGACGCCAACGCGTTCGTGCTCGTCGACACCGAGGGTGCCCTCGCCGCGGCGAAGGTGTCTGAGCAGCGCTGGCTCGGGGGGAGCCCGCTCAGCGCGTACGACGGCGTGCCCACGTCGATCAAGGACATCCTGCTGACGGCTGGCTGGCCGACGCTGCGCGGAACCCGCCTCATTGACGAGGTCGGACAGTGGGAGGAGGATGCGCCCGCCGTGGCCAGGCTGCGCGAGGCAGGTGT
>JACDHG010000057.1 GCA_013821195.1 Propionibacteriales bacterium | reverse complement strand
CCTCGGCGGGTGGATCGCGTCGGCCCCGCAGCTCGAGGAGGACGTCGCGCTCGGCAACATCGCCCTCGACCAGCTCGGTCAGGCGCGTTCGCTGCTCACGTACGCCGGAGAGCTCGAGGGTCGCGGTCGCGACGAGGACGCGCTCGCCTACCTCCGCGACGAGCGCGACTTCGTCAACGCCCAGATCTTCGAGCTCGAGCGGGGCGACTTCGGCTTCACGGTCGCGCGCATGCTGGTGATCGCGAGCTACCAGCTCGAGCTCTACTCTCGTCTGCGGGCGTCCACCGACGAGACCCTCGCCGCCATCGCGGCCAAGGCAGTCAAGGAGGTCGACTACCACCGTGACCACGCCACCCAGTGGGCGTTGCGTCTCGGCGACGGCACCGACGAGTCCCATCGTCGGCTCCAACAGGGCCTTGACCTCGTCTGGCCGTACGTGGCCGAGCTCTTCGAGTCCGACGAGCTCGTCGCCGCCCTTTCTGCTCGCGGGGTCGCGGTCGATCCGGCTGCCCTCGAGGAGCCCGTGCTCTCCTACGTCGCGGCCACCATGGCTGAGGCGACGCTCGACGCGCCCGAGACGTCGGTGCGGCATACAGGTGGACGCCGAGGCATCCACACCGAGCAGCTGGGCTACCTCCTCGCGGAGATGCAGCACGTCGCCCGCTCGCACCCAGGTGCACAGTGGTGACGACGGTGGCCCCAGCAGCCGACGAGGTGCGCGTGGTCGTCGCAGCGGTCCTCGACCCGGAGGTGCCGGTGCTGACGATCGAGGACCTCGGCATACTGCGAGACGTCACCCTCGATGACGCGGGACACGTCGAGGTGACGATCACTCCGACGTACTCCGGCTGCCCGGCGATGGATGCCATCACCGACGACGTCATGACGGCCCTGGCCGACCACGGGTTCGACGACGTCGGGGTGCGTCTCGTGCTCGCCCCAGCGTGGACGACCGACTGGATGAGCGACGCGGGCAAGCAGAAACTGCTCGACTACGGCATCGCGCCACCCCAGCCCCGCGGTGCCGGCGGGGTGCTCGTCGCCTTGTCCGTGCGGTGCCCGCAGTGTGGATCCGCCGACACGTGTGAGCTGAGCCGGTTCGGGTCGACCGCCTGCAAGTCCCTGTGGGTCTGCACCGTCTGCAAGGAGCCCTTCGACCACTTCAAGAGGATCTGAGTGAGCCCGCGTCATGGCGCCTTCCACCCGCTTCGGGTCAGTGCCGTCACGCCGCTCACCGACGACGCGGTGGCGATCAGCTTCGAGGTTCCGCCCGATCTGGCCGACGCCTACGACTTCGTCCAGGGCCAGCACCTGACGGTGCGTACGGCGCTGGCGGGTGACGACGTACGTCGCAGCTACTCCATCTGTGCGCCGGCCAAGTCGGGGAGATTGCGCATCGGGGTCAAGGTGCTGCCGGGCGGGCACTTCTCCGGCTTCGCCGCCGGTGGCCTCAAGGTCGGCGACGTGCTCGACGTGATGACCCCGACGGGTCGTTTCAACACCCCCCTCGACTCGGAGAACCGCAAGCACTACTGCGCGATCGCGGCCGGGAGCGGCATCACGCCGGTCCTGTCGATCGTCGCCACCACCCTCGAGCAGGAGCCGCACAGCCGGGTCACCCTGCTCTTCGCCAACCGGACCAGCCGCTCGGTGATGTTCCTGGAGGAGCTCGAGGACCTCAAGGACCGCTACCGCGGACGCTTCCACCTCATCCACGTCCTCAGCCGCGAGGCACAGGACGCCGAGCTGCTGTCAGGCCGACTCGATGCGGCCCGGCTGACCAAGATCACCGAGACGCTCGTGCCGACAGAGACGGTCGACGACTGGTTCCTCTGCGGTCCCTACCCGATGGTCGTCGAGCTGCGTGAGGCGCTCCTCGAGCAGGGGGTCAGCGCTCGTCGCGTGCACAGCGAGCTCTTCCACGTCGAGACCACACCGCCGGAGCCTCGGTTGCCAGCTGCCGATGTCGGCGAGGGTGCGGACGTCACCATCAGTCTCGACGGCCGCCGGTCGCAGTTCAGGCTCAAGGGCAGCGACGTGCCGGTGCTCGAGGCGGCCCTGCGGGTGCGGGCGGACGCGCCCTTCGCCTGTCGCGGTGGAGTGTGCGGGACCTGCCGGGCGCGGCTGGTCGAGGGCTCGGTCGACATGGACACCAACTACGCGCTCGAGCCCGAAGAGATCGAGAAGGGCTACGTCCTCACCTGCCAGAGCCACCCCACGAGCGAGCGGGTCGTGCTCGACTTCGACGCCTGACCCGGTGCGCTGCGGGGTCGGATCTCCCGCACCGAGGGGGCACCCTTCTCCGTGGCGGGTGGGCAGGCATGCCGAGAACCCGTCGTACGCCGGGGGTCTGCATCGCAACCCCCCGGTGTGCATCGCAGACGTGCGATGTCCACAGTCCAGTTGGCTGGTGAACATCGCAAACCCAGGAAGGGAGGAGGGAGTCGCGGCGGCAAAGGTGACTCCTCGGGGGGGGCGAAGGTGACCCCTCGGGGCGGGGCGGGGGGTCGGGCAGCGGTGCTAGGTTGACTGCGTGCGGCAGTACCTCGACCTGATGCAGCGCGTGCTCGACGACGGTGTGCCGAAGGCCGACCGCACCGGCACCGGCACCCTCAGCGTGTTCGGCCACCAGATGCGCTTCGACCTGTCCGCGGGGTTCCCGCTCGTCACCACGAAGAAGGTCCACCTGCGGTCCGTGGTCGGCGAGCTGGTGTGGTTCCTGCGCGGCGACACCAACGTGCGGTGGCTGCAGGAGCGTGGCATCGGCATCTGGGACGAGTGGGCGGACGCCGACGGCAACCTCGGTCCCGTCTACGGCCACCAGTGGCGATCGTGGGGTACCCCCGACGGCCGGCGGGTCGACCAGCTCCAGCTCGTCATCGATCAGATCCGCAGCAACCCGGACTCCCGACGGCACATCGTCAGTGCCTGGAACGTCGCCGACATCCCGGACATGGCGCTGCCACCGTGTCACACGATGTTCCAGTTCTACGTCGTGGAGGGGGCGCTGTCGTGCCAGCTCTACCAGCGCTCCGCCGACGTGTTCCTCGGCGTACCGTTCAACATCGCCTCGTACGCGCTGCTCACGCACCTGGTCGCCCACGTGACCGGGCTCCGCGTCGGCGACTTCGTGCACACGCTCGGTGACACCCACCTCTACGCGAACCACCTCGATCAGGCCCGCGTCCAGCTGGCCCGCGAGCCCCGACCGCTCCCCGAGCTCGAGCTCGACCCGGCTGTCACCGACCTGGCCGACTTCGACCTCGAGCACGTCGTGGTCGCAGGCTACGACCCGCACCCGGGGATCAAAGCGCCGATCGCGGTATGACGTCTCCCCCGTCGACGGTCACTCTTGTCGCGGCGGTTGCCCGCAACGGCGTGATCGGCGACCGCGGGGACATCCCGTGGCGGCTCCCCGGGGAGCAGGCGCGCTTCAAGGCGCTGACCATGGGCCATGTCCTGGTGATGGGCCGCCGCACCTACGAGTCGATCGGGCGTCTGCTCCCCGGTCGGACGACGGTCGTCGTGACACGCCAGCCCGACTGGCAGCCTGCCGGAGGCCGGCCCGACGGGATTCTCGTCACCGGCAGTGTCGAGGCCGCCCTCACGCACGGGCGCCAGCTGGACGAGCGGGTGTTCGTCGCCGGCGGGGCACAGGTGTATGCCGCCGCGATGCCGGCCGCCGACGTCCTCGAGCTGACGTGGGTCGACGCCGACCCCGACGGTGACACGTACTTTCCCGACGTGGACTGGACGCAGTGGTCAGAAGTGCGTAGGGAGACGCACCAGGGGTGGTCAGGGGTCCGCTACGCGCGGGGAGCGAAGAAGAATGAAACTTCTTGTAACGCTTCGGGGTCGGACGGCGATATACCCCGCGAGGCCCCGTTACTGCCCGGACCCCCGAGCGGACAGTAACGGGGCTCACTCATGAGACGGACCGCTGAACGAAGGGCGACCTTTCAGGCGCCGGTGGCCGCCGAGCCGGGCGCCGGGCCGGAGTCGCGGTGACAACGCGATGCCGACCGGTAATCTCGGCGACATGAGCTCTCACATGAGCGCCCCTTTCGGCAGGGTCCTCACTGCCATGGTGACGCCTTTCGACGCCGAGGGCGGTGTCGACGTCGACGCAGCCGCCAGGCTTGCCTGTCACCTGGTCGACCATGGTCACGACGGCCTGGTCATCTTCGGTACGACGGGGGAGTCCCCGACCGTCACGCCGTCCGAGCAGGAGGTGGTGCTGCGGGCCGTGGTCGAGGCCGTAGGGAACCGTGCCTGCGTGATCGCCGGAGTCGGTCACTACGACACCGAGCACGCTCTCCAGCTGACCCGCGCGGCGCTGGCGAGTGGCATCGGCGGGGTGCTTGCCGTGACGCCGTACTACAACAAGCCACCACAAGCCGGCATCCTCGCCCAGTTCCGCGCCGTCGCCGACATCAGCGACGTGCCCGTCATGCTCTACGACATCCCTGGGCGCACCGGTACGAAGCTCGCCGCCGACACCTTGGCCCGGGCCGCCGAGCACCCCCGCATCGTCGCGGTCAAGGAGGCGACCGGCGACCTCTACGCCGGCGCGTGGTTGCTCCGCTCGACCGACCTCGCGATCTACTGCGGCGATGACGCCCTCAACCTGGCCTGGCTCGCCATCGGTGCCGTCGGCGTCGTCTCGGTCGTCGGTCACGTCGCCGGTGAGCGCTACCGGGCGATGGTCGCGGCCCTCGACGCGGGCGACCTCACCGAAGCGCAACGTCTCGACCGGTCGGTCCTGCCGGCGGTGGAGGCGATCATGAACCGCACCCAGGGTGCGATCATGGTCAAGGCTGCGCTGGAGCTCCAAGGCGTGTTGGCCAACCGACGCGTCAGGCTTCCGCTGGTCCCCGCCACCGAAGACCAGGTCGCCGAGTTGCGGCGCGACCTCGAGACCGCAGAGCTGCTGACCTCCCCGTCCACCGAGAAGGGCACCTCATGAGCCATCCCCACCCCGAGCTCGGGCCTCCCCCGGAGCTGCCTGCCGAGGCGCTCCGCATCATCCCGCTCGGTGGACTCGGTGAGGTCGGGCGCAACATGGCGGTGCTGGAGCATCGCGGTCGGCTGCTCATCATCGACTGCGGAGTGCTCTTCCCTGACGAGACCCAGCCAGGTGTCGACCTGATCCTCCCCGACTTCGAGGCGATCAGGGACCGTCTCGGCGACGTCGAGGCCATCGTCCTCACGCACGGACACGAGGACCACATCGGAGCGGTGCCGTACCTACTGCGCGAGCGCCCCGACATCCCTCTCGTCGGGTCGAGGCTGACGCTCGCCCTGCTCGAGGCCAAGCTGCGTGAGCACCGCCAGACCCGTGCGCCGAAGTACGAGGTCAAGGAAGGGGACCGGCAGACGTTCGGGCCCTTCGACCTCGAGTTCATCGCGGTCAACCACTCGATCCCCGACGCGCTCGCCGTCGCCGTACGCACCAGGGCGGGTCTGCTGCTGCACACGGGTGACTTCAAGATGGACCAGCTCCCCCTCGATGGGCGGATCACCGACCTGAGGGCGTTCGCGCGGCTCGGCGCCGAAGGTGTCGACCTGCTCATGGTCGACTCCACCAACGCCGAGGTTCCCGGGTTCACCACGTCGGAGCGCGACATCGGCCCGGTGCTCAACCAGGTGTTCCACACCAGCAGGCAGCGCATCATCGTGGCCTGCTTCGCCTCGCACGTCCACCGCGTCCAGCAGGTGATGGACGTCGCGGTGGCGCAGGGACGCAAGGTGGCGTACGTCGGCCGCTCCATGGTCCGAAACATGGGGGTGGCGCGTGACCTCGGCTACCTGACCGTGCCCAAAGGTGTCCTGGTCGACATGCGCGAGGTCGGGAACTACACCCCTGAGGAGGTCGTGATCATCTCGACCGGGTCCCAGGGCGAGCCGCTCTCGGCGCTCGCGCGCATCGCGCATCGCAACCACGACCGCATCCACATCGAGCCGGGTGACACCGTCGTGCTCGCCTCGAGCCTGATCCCCGGCAACGAGAGCTCCGTCTTCACTGTGATCAACGGACTGACCAGGCTCGGCGCCAACGTGGTGCACAAGGGCAACGCACTCGTGCACGTCTCCGGCCATGCGAGTGCCGGCGAGCTGCTCTACTGCTACAACATCTTGACGCCGCGCAACGTGATGCCGGTCCACGGTGAGATCCGCCATCTGGTCGCCAACGCGGCGTTGGCCGTCGACACCGGCGTGCCGCGAGACCGGGTGGTGCTGGCGGAGGACGGCGTCGTCGTGGACCTCGTCGACGGCGAGGCAAGGATCACCGGCAAGGTCGACTGCGGCTACGTCTTCGTCGACGGTGCGTCGGTCGGCGACATCACCGAGAGCGACCTCAAGGACCGGCGCATCCTCGGCGACGAGGGCTTCATCTCCGTCATGGTCGTGATGGACTCGACCTCGGGCAAGCTCGTCGCCGGACCCGAGATCCATGCCCGGGGCTTCGTCGAGGACGACAAGGGCTTCGCCGAGGTGCGCCCACTGATCGAGGCGGCGCTGCTCGCGGCCGTCAACGACGGTAACGACGACCGCTACCAGCTGCAACAG
The DNA here is from genome assembly GCA_013821195.1 of Propionibacteriales bacterium. GTDB lineage: Bacteria > Actinomycetota > Actinomycetes > Propionibacteriales > Nocardioidaceae > JACDHG01. The sequence goes on along the minus strand of JACDHG010000057.1, from coordinate 5,111 downwards.
GTCATCCGTCGTACGACGGGACGTTGGGTCAACCAGGCTCATCGGCGCCGTCCGATGATCATCCCGGTCGTGCTCGAGGCCTGAGCACGATGTCGACTGCCAAGCGCGGGCCGGCACCACCGGCGATCGCCGAGGTCGCACGGCTGTGGCTCGCGCCGCCCGTCGCCCTGCTCGCCTCGTGCCTTGCGCTCGTCTGTCTGACGAGCGTCCCGGACGTCGTCACCGATCTCGAGCCGCTCAGTGCGGCGAACGAGCGTTTCGTCGGCTGGGCGGGGGTCGGCCTGATCGTGGCGCTCGCGGTCGCAGCCGTCGGAGTCCTGACGGCCCCTCGGGTCGGTCCCGGACCGGCCCTGTCGCTCGGAGCGGCGGCAGCGGTCTTCGGGTTGGCTCTCGGCAGCGACATCGTCGACGACCTCCAGGCCGGGCTGGCGTTCTGCCTGCTCGGGCTCGCCGTCGGCGGGCTTGTGTCGGGCGCGGCCTGTATGTCGCTCGAGCTCGACGGGCGCTGGCGCAGCGCCAGTCTCATCGCCTGGGTTGTCCCGCTCGCGGCCGGGTGGCCGATGGTGACGTGGGTGGCGCTCCACGACGCTGAGATCGAGACCGGTCGGATCGCGCTGCATCCATCCGTGTGGGTGCTCGCGCCGGTGTCGGCGGTGCTCGTCCTCTGGAGCGTGCTGAGCATGCTGATCGAGCCGGTCCGCGTCAGACGTGCGAGCGAGGCAGCGTGGGAGAGCGCCTGGTCGTCGTTGCTGACGGTGTGCGGCGTGACCGCCCTGCTGATCATGGTGCTGGGCTTCCACCCGGAGATCTCTGCTGCCTGGCTGCGGCCGCTCGTCGTCGTGGTCACGGCGGCTCTCGTCGTCGCCCTGGTCGGCGTCGTCACCACCATCCCGACGGCGAACGCGCGGATGGGTTATGTCTGCGTGGCCGTGACGGGGCTGTGTCTGCCCACCTGCCTTCAGCTCGCGGTCGTCGTGTCAGACGCGGGCCAGGCGCGGGTCGGGTGGCCTGTCCCTGCGCTGCTTGCCCTCATGGGCGTTGTGGGCGTGTCGGTGGGATGGGTGCTCGCGGACCGTGTGGTCTGTCCGGCGTTCATCGTGGTCGCCGGTGCCGCCGCCGGTTCCTGGGTGATGGCTGACGGGCCATGGGTCATGTTCGCCTCGGCGGCGCCACTGACGCTCGGCGCTGGGGCTGCCATCGCGGCCGGGATCCGGCTCTCCAGCTCGGGAGCGATGGAGCTTCGGTACGCCGCGATGACCGTTGTCGGGGTGATCATGATCGGGGTGGCGATCTCGATCCCGCTCGGCTGGTCGCTGGGTGGCGCGGTCGCCTCGAACGTAGACGACGCCCGCGCTGCAGGCAGGGTGCTCGTCGGACTGACGTTCGCAGCCGCCGTGCTGGCTGCCGGCTACACCGCCACTCTCAGGCCGCGCCCCGTCGGTGCCGACGGCCGCGAGTACCGGCCGTCAATGGCTGAAGGATGACCGGAAGAGCCTGACAGACGTTCAGCCACTGCGCCTGTGCGTCGCCGGGTCGACGACCTCGACGACGTGGGCGACGACGGTTCAGCACATCACCATTCCTCCGTGCACTCTTCGTATCCGCCCCAGTCGAAGACTGCGTCACTCTCGTGGTCGTTCCCACACTTGTATCCCTCGGTGCCGCCAGTGCCCGACTCGATGATGTACCTGTACTTGAAGAACTGGCCGTACCGCCCCCACTGCGCGGCGTGCAGGCGCTCGTGCAGCAGCAGCTGGGCCAGCGGGTGCCCGTCCGGGTCACGGGATCTCGAGCCCCGCTCGATGATGATGCGCAGCGAGTCCTCGGGATCGTCGAACGAATCGTTGAGGACGAACATCTCCATCCAGGTCGTCCCGCTGCCGCCCACGAAGAAGGGGCTCCCGTCCGGACCGGGTGCCGCCAGCATCGTGCCCTCGGGCGTCGCGACGACGACCGCTCCGCTGTCACGCATCCGCTCCAGATCGCTAGGAGGGTTCAAGCCGAGGATCTTGGTGCCCCAGCCGTCGTACGTCCACTCGTTGTTGGAACGACGGACGTCGGTGACGCTCGGGGTACCGCCATGGAGGAGCTCGGTGAGCCGGGCGACGTCCTTGGCGCCGTTGTCGTCCTCGAGGATGAAGAACATGCGCCCGGTGGGGTCGGTGATGGTGTCGAGCTCGCGGAGCGGGTCGAACCTCTCCATCGTCACCTCCTCCTGCTCCGCCCGCTCGACGATGTCGCTGGGGTCCAGACCCTTGCGCAGGCTCCAGGTGAGCCACCCGAGGTAGTAGCCGTCCGGCTCCTCGTCCTCGTCGAGCAGGCCGGCCTCCCGAAGTCGTTCGAGGCTGTCGTCGATCTCTTCCTGGGAAGGCATCGGCTCCACGACGGTGCTCTGCAGCACCTGCATCAGCGGGTCTTCGCGCTCGTCGGGATGGGCGTCCAGGTAGGTCTCGAGCGACGCGGCCACTGCCGGTGTCGTGGGTGTCCCGGTGAGGTCCCTGTCGGTGAAGAGCAGGGGTGCGTGGAACGGGAGTGACCCGGCTGCCCACAGTCTCTGTACGTTGGCCTCGACCGGCCCCTCGTGGAGCATGATGCTGATGTCGGTGGCCGCGTCGTCCACGAGGCCGTGTGACTCGTTGTACTCCTGCCTCAGCCTGTTCGTCGTCTCGTCACGGGCAGCAGCGAACAGGGATACGTAGTCGGCTCGGGTTCTCTCGTATGCCGCGGGCGTCGCGTCCGACACGACGACGTCGTACGACACGCCGAACCCGTTCCCTGCGGCCGTCGCCCAGGCGTCGTTCAGGCGTGACACGGAGCGCGGGTATGCGTCCCCGTCGGCAAAGTTGAACCGGTCGATGGCGGCGGCAAAGAGCTCGAGGCAGCCGACGGCGTACTCCGCCTCCCGGTTGAGCACGTCGGCGCGGGTGACGACCTCGGAGGGTGCGTTGGCGACGGTCCTCTCCAGCTCACCTTCGACTGCTTCGACGGCGGTTCGATGCTGGCCCTCGACCTCCGTGACGACGCTACGCACCGAGGCGAGACGGTCGCGGGTGTCGTCTGCCGCGGCTCTGATCTGCGCGCCGGAAACCGGGTAGCTCTCGAAGGTCTGGTAGTACATGTCGCGCCCTTCCTTCGGCGACACTCTAGGGCTCGGCAAGGTCATCGCTCGGCCAGCCGCCGCACCCGACGGCTGGCGCACGTACGCCGGGGCCAGGCTCGGGCGGATCGGACCGCTCAGCGTGCGCGTGCTCTCAGCGGGGTGCCACTCCTCAGCCACGCCCGAGGACGGCGCCGCCGTTGACCTGGAGGATCTGACCCGTGGTGAAGCCGGCCTTCTCCGATGCGAGATAGGCCACCGCTTCTGCCACCTCCTCCGGCGTACCAGGACGCTTCACCAGTGTGCCTTCGACCCGCGGCTCGATGATCTGGGGCGACAGCCGACCGTCCCAGAACTCGGTGTCGGGGATGAAGCCCGGGGCCACCGCGTTGACCGTGATCCCCTCGGCGCCGAGGGACGCGGCGAGTCCGAAGACCCAGGCGTGCAACGCCGACTTGGCGGCGCCGTACGAGCCGGGACCGCGGACACCGGCGACGGAGCTCATCGCGATGATGCGCCCGCCCGGACGCGACAGGTGCGGGGTCAGGGCGTGGGTGAGCAGCACCGCGGTCAGCACGTTGCCGCGGAAGTCGGTGAGCCAGTGCTCGGCCAGCTCGGTCAGTGAGCGGGCGTCTGCACTACTGATGCCGCCGGCGTTGTTGACCAGGACGTCGACGCTGCCACCGGCGGAGATCGCCTCCGCCACGGACGACGTCGCCTCGGGGTCGGCCAGGTCGGCGGGCTCGACTGACACTGGCTCCCCGCCCACCTCCTCGTTGACGGCCGCGGCGGCCCGCTCGAGGACCTCCAGCCGACGACCGACGATCACCACCGCGTCCCCGGCCGCGGCGAAACGGCGGGTGATCGCCAGACCGATACCGGTGCCACCACCGGAGACCACGACCCGTCTGCCCAAGGCGCCTTCCTCCAAGTCTGCACGTCGACCGCGACCCTACCGGCCCACCTGCGGCACCTGTCAGTCCGCCTGGAGCGGCGAGGTGTCCACGGGAGGCTGACAAGTCGGTCAGGTTGGGAGTCCGTCTACTAGGGTCGAGCACATGAAGATCTTGGTGACCGGTGGAGCCGGCTACATCGGCAGCGTGACGTCGAAGGCGCTCGAGCAGGCCGGCCACACGCCGATCCTGCTCGACTCGCTGCTGAAGGGCCGCCGCGAGTTCATCCGCGGCCGCACCTTCTACCAGGGCGACATCGCCGACCGTGACCTGCTGACCCGGATCGTCGGGGAGCATCCGGACATCCACAGCACGATCCACATGGCGGCGCGGATCGTCGTGCCCGAGTCGGTGGAGCAGCCGTATGAGTACTACCGCGACAACGTCGCGAAGTCCCTCGAGCTCTTCGACCAGCTGGTCGAGCTCGGCAAGCCGCGCATCGTCTTCTCGTCGACGGCCTCGCTGTACGCGGTGTCGCCGACGTTCGAGGTCGACGAGGAGTCGCCGCTGGCGCCCACCTCGCCGTACGCCCGGACGAAGCGTGCGATGGAGATGGCGCTCGAGGACATGAGCGGTGGCACCGACCTGCGCGCCATCATCTTGCGCTACTTCAACCCGATCGGCTCCGACCCCGACGTCGAGAGCGGCTTGTACGACGAGGAGCCGAGCCATGTCATCGGACAGCTCGTGCTGGCCGCCAAGGGTGTCAAGGATCACTTCACGATCACCGGCACCGAGCACCCGACCCGGGACGGCACCGGGATCCGCGACTACATCCACGTCTGGGACCTCGCCCGCGCCCACGTCACCGCGGTCGAGCGCTTCGACGCTGTGCTGGCGGATCTCGACGCCACCAGCGCCGTCTTCAACCTCGGCACCGGTAAGGGCGTCACGGTGCGCGAGCTGTTGGCCGCCTTCGAGGCGGTGTACGGCGAGCGGGTCCCGACGAAGGAGGCGCCGCCACGTCCTGGGGACGCCGTCGGCGCCTACGCCGCGGTCGACAGGGCCCGCTACGTGCTCGGGTGGAAGAGCGAGCTGACCCTCGAGGATGGCATCGCGTC
>JACDHG010000210.1 GCA_013821195.1 Propionibacteriales bacterium | reverse complement strand
CTACGGACAGCCGGCGGAGTTCGGTCGGGCTGCCGCCTTCTTGCTGTCTCCGGCCGCAGGCTACGTGACGGGCGCCATGCTGCCGGTGGACGGTGGGATCACGCGGGGTCTTTGACGCGCGTCCTCGCGTCGACCGACTGCGGTCCGCCTCGCTGTCGGTACTCGGACCAGGCGAAGTAGCACCAGAACCCGAACGCCAGAATCGCGAAGAAGAACCACTGCAGGCCATAGAAGAAGTGCGGACCCGACCCGAGGTCCGGCGGATCCACCAGAGCCGGGGCCGGTGTCACAGCCGGCTCCTCGGCCGTGAGGTCGACGAAACCGTCGTAGACCGGGTAGGGCAACGTGGGTGCGATGGCGGTCGAGGAGATCGCCCTGACCGTCCCTTCGTTCGGTGTGACCTGGTCGCTTCCGCCCTCCGCGTTCCTCCTCACCCAACCCCTCACCGTCACCGTGCCTGACGGCGGCGGGGGCACATCCACCGCCCGGTTGGCGTTTCCCTGCGTCTGCACCCAGCCCCGGTCGACCAGCAACGCCGGCCCGCCCGCTGTCACGAGTGGCACCAGCACGTCGACTCCCGGTGCGCCTTCGCGCGTCCGGTAAGAGACGACAAGCTGCCGTTCGACGTCGTACGTCCCGACCGCCGACACCACGCGCCACTCGTCGTCGGCCTCAGGTGGCCGTTCGGGACTGAGCACCTCCGCGGCGGGGGCCGGGCTCGCCGTGAGGTTGCGCGAGATGACGAGGTTCTGTTCGTGGCGCTCGACCGAACGTCGTAGCTGCCAGCGTCCGAGCTCCACACAGGCGACACCGACGACGATGACTGCCAACAGGAGCCCGAGCCAGCGTCGGGAGAGCAGGAAGTGCAGCACAGCAGGTCAAACGTACCTGCCAGGGCCGGGCTCTTCGCTGAAGGGCGCCCAGCCACCGCGTACGCTTGGCGGATGGAGACTGCGATACACGACACGATGCCGTTGAGCGACCGCTTCGGCCGCGTCGCGACCGACCTGCGGGTGTCGTTGACCGACCGCTGCAACCTGCGCTGCTCGTACTGCATGCCGGCCGAGGGTCTCAACTGGATGCCGACCCCGGAGGTCCTGACCGACGACGAGGTCGTGCGTCTCATCACCATCGCGGTCACCCGTCTTGGCGTCGACCAGATCCGCTTCACCGGCGGTGAGCCCCTCATCCGTCGTGGTTTCACCGACATCGTCGCCCGCACCGCGCGGCTGCGGCCCCGTCCTCGAATCGCTGTCACGACCAACGGCCTTGGGCTGGACAAGGTTGCCAGCGGCCTCGCCCGCGCGGGGCTCGACCGGGTCAACGTGAGCCTCGACACCGTACGTCGCGAGACGTTTCTGGCCATCACCAGGCGGGACCGCCTTGATGACGTGCTCACGGGGCTCGCAGCGGCTGCCGAAGCCGGTCTGACGCCGGTCAAGATCAACGCAGTGCTGCTGCGCGGACACAACGAGGATCAGGCGCCGGAGTTGCTGCGCTGGTGCCTCAGCCACGGGTACGACCTGAGGTTCATCGAGCAGATGCCGCTGGATGCCCAGCATGGGTGGAGCCGTGACACGATGGTGACAGCCCACGAGATCTTCACGTCGCTCGAGCGGGAGTTCGAGTTGACCGAGAACCCAGAAGAGCGGGGGAGTGCACCCGCCGAGCTTTTCCTCGTCGACGGTGGGCCGGCCACCGTCGGGGTGATCGCATCGGTCACCCGACCGTTCTGTGGTGACTGTGACCGGGTACGGCTCACCGCCGATGGGCAGATCCGCAACTGTCTGTTCGCCCGTGAGGAATCCGATCTCAGGCAGGCATTGCGCTCTGGTGCCTCCGACGTCGAGATCGCCCGGCGGTGGCGTGCCGCCATGTGGACCAAGCGTCCCGGGCACGGCATCGACGACGAGTCGTTCCTGCAGCCGGTTCGACCGATGAGTGCAATCGGCGGCTGACCTGCCGAGCCGGCTCAGACAGGCTCCGTGTCACGCATGAATCCTCTGGCGGCAAGGAAGTCCGTGAGGGACTGCTGGTGGTGTGGGCAGGCGAGCCACACCTTGCGCCGCTCCGGCGGATGAAGCTTCGGGTTGTTCCAGTGCAGCTTCACGGTCGCCGGGTCGCGGCAGTCCTTCGCAGAGCAGATCACGACGTCAGGGTCGCTCATCGGACCTGTCCACGCGGGCGCATCGCCCGGGCAGCAGCCATGACGGCCCCGGACGTGGCGATGCCGGACAGCCACGGGGGGAAGCTGCCCGGCATCACTGGATGGCTCTCCGACGGGGGAGACGGATTGCCTTCGCACTCAGTGTTACACGTCTTCGCCACCCGGTCTACACCTTGCCCGAATGCGTGTCGCGTGCGGGTCCGGTCTCCAGCAGAGGTGCGTCATCAATCGGGAAGGAGGGGGGTCCGGCGCTGGTCCGGCGGTCGGTGGCATTGGCGAGCACGACTGCGATGTAGGGCAGGAAGACGGCGCCAGCGACCAGCGCCCAGCGCAGTGGGCCGGTCGTCACGATGGCGAGCACGAAGCAGACCGTGCGCAGTCCCATCGAGAACAGGTAGCGCAGCTGCCGACGCCGCAGGTCGTCACTGTGGCTGACGCGGGCGGACGTGATGTTGACCGGCGGGTCGGTGTGCTCGTTCACGTGTGCTCCTTAGGCATCCAACGGTACGCCGCCGCTCAACTCGCTGGGCTGGGGGTACGAGCGGAGGACCGCGAGCCCCGTTCGTCGTACCGCTCGGTAAGCGGTAGCGTCGGCCGCCGGACACAAGATGAGGAGGCGACGTGGGTAGGTCTGTGTTGGTCACCGGTGGGAACCGGGGAATCGGGCGCGCCATCGCTCAGGCCTTCGTCGACGTGGGCGACGACGTCTCCGTCACCTACCGCTCCGGCACGCCGCCTGAGGGCTTGTTCGGCGTCAAGTGCGATGTCACGGACACCGCCGCCGTCGAGGGCGCCTTCGAGCAGGTCGAAGCCGAACACGGGCGCGTCGAGGTGCTCGTGGCCAACGCTGGCATCACCCGCGACACCCTGCTCCTGCGGATGTCGGACGAGGACTGGTCGTCGGTCATCGACACGAACCTGACCGGGTCCTTCAGGGTCGCCAGACGGGCTGCCAAAGGGATGCTGCGGCTGAAGCGGGGACGTATCGTCCTCGTCTCCTCGGTCGTCGGTCTGCTCGGGTCCGCCGGCCAGGTCAACTACGCGTCGAGCAAGGCAGGTCTCGTCGGCATGGCGCGCTCGATCGCCAGGGAGCTGGGTTCGCGGTCGATCACGGCCAACGTCGTCGCGCCCGGCTTCGTCGAGACCGAGATGACAGCAGAGCTGCCGGACGACAGGAAGGCCGGGTATCTCGAGGCCATCCCGCTCGGGCGGTTCACGACCGGTCACGAGGTCGCCGGCGTGGTGCGCTGGCTGGCATCCGAGGAGGCTGGTTACATCACCGGCGCCGTCATCCCGGTCGACGGCGGCCTGGGCATGGGTCACTGACGAACTGACGAAAGGCTGTTACTGATGGGCATTCTCGATGGCAAACGCATCCTCGTCGCCGGGGTGACCCTTGACAAGTCGATCGGCTTCGCCACCGCGAAGCTGGCGCAGGAGCAAGGGGCGACGGTGTTGATCTCGAACTTCGGGCGAGCTCTCGGCATCACCCGTCGGATCGCGACGCGACTGCCTGACCCGGCGCCGGTGCTGGAGCTCGACGTCACCGACGACGAGCATCTGGCCGGGCTGGAGGCGCAGGTGCGCGAGCACGTCGACGGCCTCGACGGTGTCCTGCACTCCATCGCGTACGGCAACCCCGAGACGATCCTTGGCGGCAAGTTCCTCGCGGGCCCGTGGGACGACGTGGCGCAGGCGGTGCGTGTATCGGCGTACTCCCTGACCTCGCTCTCCACCGCCTGCCTGCCGCTGATGAGCCGTGGAGGCAGTGTCGTCGGTATGACGTTCGACGCCTCTGTGGCGTGGCCCGGCTACGACTGGATGGGCTTCGCGAAGGGCGCCCTCGAGTCGTGCAACCGCTACCTCGCGAGGGATCTCGCACCACACGGCGTCCGCTGCAACCTGGTCAGCTCGGGACCCCTGAAGACGCTGGCCGCCAAGGCGATCCCCGGGTTCGAGCTCTTCGAGGACGAGTTCGAGAAGCGGGCGCCGCTGGGCTGGGACCTCGACGACCTCGAGCCGACGGCGCGCACAGTCGTCGGCCTGCTCAGCGACTTCTTCCCCAAGACCACCGGCGAGATCATCCACGTCGACGGTGGCTACCACGCGATGGGCGCCTGACGAGTCATGGATTCGTCCGCCTCAGCGCGTGAGGTTTGAGCGGGGTCTGGCCGGACGAATCGAGAAGGAGGAGGAGGAGGTTCGCTGGACGACATGGGACGGACCGGGGCGATGAGCAAGGATGGAGCCATGAGCGAACGCATTGCCCCCTGGCTGGTCGTGATGCGCCACGCCAAGGCGCAGTCGACCGCGGCGAGCGATCGGGAGCGGAGACTGACGGACCGCGGCGAGAGTGACGCACGTGCCGCAGGGGAGTGGCTGGTTGCCTCCGGCTGGGCACCTGAGCTCCTGTTGGTGTCGTCGGCCGTCCGGGCGCGGCAGACCGCAGACCTGGTGGCGGCAGCGCCGGGAACGGCTCCGGAGGTGGTGGTCATCGACGACCTGTACGACGCGGACGGGCCTGAGGTGCTGCGTATCTGCGCCGAGCGTGTCGGCGCTGACGTCGGATGTGCGGCCGTGGTGGGTCACAACCCCACCATGGTCGAGGTGGCGATGCTGCTGCTGGAGTCTGACGACCACGAGGTGCGCCTCCGCCCAGGGTCGCTGGCAATTCTCGAGCTGCGGCAGTCATGGGAACAGCTCGACGCTGGAGGTGCTCGACTCGCCGACCGGTTCTCCCCGCGCGGAGACTAGG
>JACDHG010000209.1 GCA_013821195.1 Propionibacteriales bacterium | reverse complement strand
GGTCGGCGCGCTGGCGGCACGCAGCCCGTTGTTGGGAGTCTGTGCAGTCGCGGCAGCCGTGTACGGGCTGATCGTCGTCGCACGCCCCGCCGTCGGCGTGCTCACATCCTTCGCGCTCGTCCCCGTGACCGCAGGACTGCGGAGAGGGCTGCCGGTACCTGGCCTCAAGCTCTCCGAAGTGGTGCTGCTCGGCAGCGCCGTCCTCGTCCTGTCGATGGCGGGCGGCAGGCGGCGGTGGAACGCCGTCGATTACGCCGCGCTCACCTTCGTCCTGATGGGAGCAGGTGTCACCGGAGCAAACTTGCTGCGCGGAACCGCACCGGTGGAGGCTGAAGCGATCCGCAGCGCCTTCGCCCCGGCGGTGTTCTTCCTCCTCTACCGCAGCGTGCGGGCGGCTGGTCTGACCGGCCGGCAGCGCCTGACCGCGCTCAGCCTGTTGCTCGCGCCTGCGGCTCTGGTCGTCCTCGTCGCGCTCGGTCAGTACTTCGACGTGCTGGGTGTGCGCCAGCTCGTCGAGAGCGTGACGGGGGGCAGCGTCTTCGAGCGTTGGTCCTATCTCAGCGGCGAGACAGGAAACCGCGCGACCGGCCTCTTCGAGATCTGGCACTCACTGGCGGGATACCTCGTTCCTCTCATCCTGCTCTGCCTTGCGATGGTGAACGAAGCGGAGCTCCCGGAGCGTTGGCGCCGTTTCGCAGCGCTGATGCTGTGCCTCACCCTCGTGGGGCTCATCGCGTCACAGACGCTGAACGCCATCGCGGTCACGCTGGGAGGCGCGCTTCTACTCGGGGCGTTGCAGCGCAGGCTCGGTCGGACCGTCGCGCTCCTGATGGCCGCGTCGGTCCTCGCTGCAGCCCTCGTCGGTCCGGCGCTGGTCGGACGGCTTGACGAGCAGTTCGGTGCCGGCTCGACACTCGGTCGCAACGTCGAGGGCAGGATCTCGATCTGGTCCGAGGACTACGCGGACTTCCTCGAACGCTCCTGGGCGATCGGCTACGGGCCGGGCTTGCCGAGCGACGTGGAGTGGGATCATACCGAGTCGCTCTACGTGACACTGCTCCTTCGCGGCGGAATCGTGCTCACAGGTGCGTTCGTCCTCCTCTTCGGGGTCATCATCGTGTCTGCATGGGGTGCGCGGCACACGACCGAACCCGTGGACCGGGTCGTCGCCAATGCCGTGTTCGCCGTCGCCACAGGAAGCATCGTGATGCACGCGATCTTCCCGTACTTCACGTCCTCCGGCTTTCCTCAGGTGTTCTGGTTGCTTCTTGCGCTCCTGCCGTCCCCTGTTCGGCGCCACCCAGCCGACGTCGCAGCGGACGCAGCAGGTGCTCCAGGACCGCCCAGACCTGCTCCGAGGTCTCCGACGACAGGACCCGTAGGAGTGGGAGGTAGCACGCTGCTGTGACCGTGAGGCCCAAGCACATCCTCGCGGCGGACGGGGCCTGCCAACCAAACCATGCGCTGCTCACGGCCATGCTCAGAAGTCCTGGGACAGCTGCCGCCGCGGTGGGAGGAGTCAGGATGCGCCCAAGCTCCCAGAAGGTGCCGCCCACGGGCCGTACCGAGAAGAAGTAGCGCAACCATCCGCTGGCCACCGCGTGGACGACCACCGCCCACGCGACACCGACCACTCCGCCGGTCCATGCGCCCAGCGGCACCACGACGAGGAAGAGGGGCGTGGCGACGAGGTTGAAGCGGAGCAGGTCCCGGTACCGCCCCTGCGCCTTCAGCAGGTGGATGTGCGTGTCCGTGACCGTCCGGATGGCGGCAGCGATGCACAGGATCTGCAACAGCGGGGCGGCTCCCTGCCAGCGTGGCGCGAACAACAGACCGACGATGTCCGCCCCGTAGATGGCGCCCGCCACGGCAATGGGTACCCCGACACCCGAGAGAGCCCGTACGGCGCGCACGAACGCGAGATACTGCCGACGACTGCCGATCGGGAGCCGCACCAGGACAGGGAACAGCACGCGACCGATGTTCATCGCCACGATCCGCACGCTCTGGCTCGACAGCCGGAACGCAAAGAAGTAGACACCGACCGCGGACGGGGCGACGAGGAGGCCCAGGAGGAAGTAGTCGCCCTGTTCCACGATGACCGTCAGCCAGGTCGTGCCCACCAGATAGGCCGTGTCCCGGGTGAGGGAGGGCCAGTCGTTGGACCTCCGGGGCCCGTGGACCTGCAGCGAGTGGTGGCGACAGTAGAGCCCCAGCGCAACCAGCGAGGCGAGCGGGACGGGGACGGCGAATGACCAGTAGCTGAACCCCAACCACGCGAACAGAACCGACAAGAGGCTCTGCAGGATGATCTGCGCGCCGTTGATCCGCGCGGTCTTCGCGAACTCGAGATCGGCAATGAGTCGGGCGCGGGGAACAACGCTTGCGGCGTCAACGAGCGGTGCCGCAGCCAGCACCCAGATGAGGTTGCGTACCTCCGGAGCCTTGAACAGAAGACCCGCGATCGGCGCCACGGCGACGAGGATGAGCGTCGCGCCCGCCGCCATGATCATGGAGAGCCAGAAGGCCTGGTCAGCGAGCCCCGACATCTTGTCTCTTCGTTGCACGAGGACGTGGGCCAGGCCGTTCTGATACAGGACGCTGCCGAAAGCCGTCACTGCAAGAGCGAGGCTGATGTAGCCGAAGTCCGCCGGCGAGAGCAGGTAGGCAAGGACGACCTGGGACGCGAGGGTCACCGACTTCCAGGCCAGCGTCTGCGACAGCAGCCACACCGCACCGGACATGGACTGGCGGGTCAGCGGTGACGGCCTGGCCTGCTCGAGGTCGATCACGGGCCGGCCGTCCGTTCCTCGCTGACCGGGGTCGGGGCTCCTCACACGAAGTACCGGTACAGCATGGCGCCGGCCCTCTCGGTCACGGTGTCGGGGACGGCGTCGTCGACGAAGAGCTCCGTGATCTTGTCCAGCAGCCGTCGGGCCTCACGTTCCGAAGCGGTGACGGCGTTCGGCTCATGTCTGAGGAAGCTGACGACCTTCTCACTCGTTGCATACTTCCGCTTGTACCGCACCAGCCCCTCCTGGGACGGCTCACTGAGGCCCAGGTCGAGCAGATGCGACCCCCTCGACGCCGCCCCGACGATCTCCGTCCACAGGATCAGGTCGTTCGGCCGCAGCGGCAGGTACTCCGGATTGGACGCGCCCAGCTTGTAGTACGTCGCACCTTTCCAGTCGAGGAAGAGGCTGCCGGCCACGATCTCGCCGTCGAGGGCGGCGAACAACAGCCTGCCAGCCCCTGGCTCCAGGAACTCCGTCCACAGCCCGCGGAGGAAGGAGTACGGCTGGGCAAGCAGACTGTACTTGCGCTTGCGTACGCCGACGTGGAGACGGTGGAACGCGCGAAGGTCCTGCTCGGTCTCGGCCTGGTGCACCACCATGCCGGCAGCACGAGCTTTGCGGATATTCCTCCGCGCTGAACTGCGGAGACGACCCCATAGCCGATCCTGATCGCACTGCAGACTGACGCCGTGCCACAACGCCTCGTGCACGAGATTGAAGTGCTGGTCCATCCTGGCGGCATCTGTCTGCATGCAACGCAGGTCGACTCGCTGTCCCGTCGCGAGCAACGAAGCGATGAGGAGCGGCCACTGATCCGCGCTGGTGAACAGCGGATCGCAGAAGTCACTGAAGGGCAGTACCCGGATGCGTGCACCGATGAAGTCGTTGACTTCTACAAAGGGTAAACCTGCCACGGGGTGATCGTTGCTCATCAGCACAGACGCGCGCGGACAGAAGTCGTAGGTGTGCGAGAGCGAACGGAGCCAGGGGGGAGAGTGGAACAACGAGCTCGGAAGTGCCGAGACCAGCTGCTCCCATAGCGGGCTGGTGCGCGGGTCGACGGTGACGAGTTTCAAAGCTTCTCTCAGGAGTGGATCAGCACCAGGTCCGGTGCGATGTCGACTCGAGCGAGAGCCCGGAGACCCTCGACAGCTGCTGACTCGAGCGTTCCGGCCGCGACGACGCACACGATGAGACCACCCTCCACAGCGGCCCGACGTCCATTGGTGAAGACGGCGGGGGCGGTCGGATAGAGGCGCAGCGGCGGCTCGGCGTGCTGCGTGACTCCGGACATGTCGACGAGCAGTGCCTCAAGACCCGGCGGGTTCTCGCTGGTCGCCCCGACGGCCGGCTCCACGCGCACACCGGCGTCGTGCACGAGATTTGTGAGTGCCTCCCCGAGCGGCTTCTCCTCGTTCTCGTCGCACTGGACAGCGACGACCGCACCGCCCGCGCCGACACGTCGTCTCCATCCCTCCAGGACGGATTCGACGGAGCTGCTGGACAGGACCTGCACGGGCGCATCCACCAGACCCACGAGATCGGCGGCTGTATCGATACGGGGATCCGAACGCTCCCGGAGAACCGCGACAGCGACGCCGAGTACCGCACCGAGCAGCGCTCCAGCGGTGACAGCCAGGAGCACCGATTGGGGGCTGTCCGCCTGCGGTTCCTCGAGCCGGACGGCCCGCAGCGAGCCGGTGGCGATCGCGCGGCTTCGGGGCTCCGTCGACGTGGTGGCCGTTGCGACGAACTCGTCCAGGATCCTGCCGGTCAAGCCTTCGCTGTTCGTCCGGACGATCACTTCGATGAGTGAGGTGTCCTCGATCTGGCTCGCAGAGACAGCAGCGCCGAGCTCTTCCACGGTGACCCCAGCGGCATCTCCTGCGGCCTCGAAGAGCGCCACGTCCTCGTTCAGCAGAACCGCGTAGGTGGAGGCCAGCCGGTCGGCGTCAGCGGGATCACCCAGGAAGGAGCCGCGAGCCGCTGCACCTGCGCCTCCTGACTGCTGGGACGGAGGGACGAGCAGCACCGCTCTCGAGCTGTAGGTCGCGCGCTGGCTCGAGGCGGTGAACGCCGCCGCCGTGGCCGCAAGGAGAACCGAGAGCAGAACCACGAGCGCACGTCGACGCGCGACCG
>JACDHG010000056.1 GCA_013821195.1 Propionibacteriales bacterium | reverse complement strand
TCTGAGACTGAGACGTCGGCGCCGAAGGGGCAACTTCTCCCGGAACCTCTCAGGCCACAGGACCGCGCGGACGTCGGGCACTCTGAAGTGAACGCCACGACAGAGGGGAGGCGCACCTGAGGAGCTCCCGTGTCCGACCGCGTCTCGCTCGCCAAGCTCGAGTCTCGAGCACCATTCTCGGAGCGGCACATCGGCCCCGATGCCGCTGAGCAGCACCAGATGCTCACCGCTCTTGGCTATGAGTCACTCCGTGACCTGATGGCGGCCGCCCTGCCTGAGTCCATCGTTGCCGCCAAGGCCCCAGACCTGCCTCGTCCGCTCGGCGAGACCGAGGCGCTGGCCGCCTTGAGCGCCCTCGCCGGACGCAACAGGCCCCGGGTGCCCATGATCGGTCTGGGCTATCACGGCACGATCACCCCGGCGGTGATCCGACGCAACGTACTCGAGGACCCGTCGTGGTACACCGCCTATACCCCGTACCAGCCTGAGATCTCGCAAGGGCGACTCGAAGCCCTGCTGAACTTCCAGACAATGGTCGGCGACCTGACCGGGCTGCCGACCGCCGGGGCGTCGCTGCTTGACGAGGCGACGGCTGCCGCGGAGGCGATGACGCTCGTACGCCGCGCGAACCGGCGCAACCCGTCAACCCGTCTCATCGTCAGCCACGACACGCTCCCGCAGACGATCAGCGTGATGCTCACCCGGGCGCAGGCTCTGGGGTTGGACGTCGAGGTCGTCGACCTCGACGCAGGCGTCCCGCACGACGACGTGGCAGCTGTCTTCGTCCAGTACCCCAGTGCAGGTGGCCGCGTCGCAGACCCGCGGCCTGTCATCGACGCCGCTCACGCCGCCGGTGCCCTGGCTGTCGTGGCCACGGACCTGCTCGCCTTGACGCTGCTCGAGTCCCCCGGAAGCCTCGGCGCGGACGTCGTCGTCGGGTCGACCCAGCGGTTCGGGGTCCCGCTGTTCTACGGAGGCCCGCACGCAGGGTTCATGGCTGTCTCCGCGGGCCTCGAACGCCACCTGCCGGGGCGGCTCGTCGGCGTCTCCGTCGACTCCGACGGTGCTCCGGCGTACCGGCTCGCCCTCCAGACGCGTGAGCAGCACATCAGGCGTGACAAGGCGACATCGAACATCTGCACCGCCCAGGTGCTGCTGGCAGTCGCGGCGTCGATGTACGCCGTCTACCACGGTCCCAAGGGGCTCCGTGCGATCGCGGAGCGGACTCATCGGTATGCGCAGGTTCTGGCCGCCGCGCTTGTCGCAGGTGGACTTGAGGTGGTGGAGGGCAGCTTCTTCGACACTCTGCGCGTCGTCGTGCCGGGACGCGCCGAGTCGATCACCGACACGGCCCGGGAGCGGGGGCTCCACCTGTGGTGCGACGGTGACCACGTCCAGGTGTCCACGTCCGAGCTGACCACGCGGGCGCACCTGGGTGAGGTCCTGGCGGCGTTCGGCATGACCGATGTCGACCTCGACGAGACGGATTCGCATATCGCGAGCGATGGCTGGGACTCGAGCTTGCGGCGCCAGACCAGCTTCCTCACCCATCCGGTCTTCAACACGCACCACTCCGAGACCGATCTGCTGCGTTACCTGCGTCAGCTGTCAGATCGTGACTACGCGCTCGACCGCGGCATGATCCCGCTCGGCTCGTGCACGATGAAGCTCAACGCGGCCGCCGAGATGGAGCCGATGAGCTATCCCGGCTTCGCGAACCTGCACCCCTTCGCGCCCGCCGAGGATGCCCAAGGTTACGTCGACCTGGTGCGAGAGCTGGAGGCTTGGCTCGCCGAGCTCACCGGGTACGCCGCGGTGTCGATCCAACCCAACGCGGGCTCTCAAGGTGAGCTCGCGGGTCTGCTCGCGATCCGCGCCTACCATCGGGCAGCGGGCGACGAGGCACGCCACGTCTGCCTCATCCCGTCGAGCGCTCATGGGACCAATGCGGCGTCCGCCGTGATGGCAGGCATGCGCGTCGTGGTCGTGAAGGCAGCAGCCGACGGAGCCGTCGACCTCGAGGACCTCCGCACCCAGTGCACCGCCCACGCCGACGACCTGGCGGCGATCATGGTGACCTACCCGTCCACGCACGGCGCCTACGAGGACGGCATCACCGAGCTGTGCCGCATCGTCCACGACCACGGTGGGCAGGTGTACGTCGACGGTGCCAACCTGAACGCGTTGCTCGGGTGGTCGAAGCCCGGCGAGTTCGGCGGGGACGTGTCCCATCTCAACCTGCACAAGACGTTCTGTATCCCCCACGGGGGCGGCGGTCCAGGCGTCGGGCCGGTCGCGGTGGCAGCTCATCTGGCTCCCTACCTCCCCAGTCATCCGCTGCATCCTGACGAGCAGCGTCGCGACGGGATCGGACCGATCAGCGCCGCCCCATACGGGTCAGCGGGCATTCTGCCTATCTCATGGGCCTACATCGCCATGATGGGCGCCGCAGGGCTCCAGGAGGCGACCTCGGTGGCAGTGCTGTCGGCGAACTATGTCGCCGAGAGGCTCGCGGAGCACTATCCCGTGCTGTACAAGGGCCACTCGGGTCGGGTCGCCCACGAGTGCATCCTCGACCTGCGCGGCCTGACCAAGTCCAGCGGTGTGACCGTGGACGATGTGGCCAAGCGGCTGATCGACTATGGCTTCCACGCGCCGACGATGAGCTTCCCCGTGCCCGGCACGTTCATGGTGGAGCCGACGGAGTCGGAAAGCCTCCCCGAGCTCGACCGCTTCTGTGACGCGATGATCGCGATCCGCGCCGAGATCGCGGCCGTGGAGCAGGGCAGCACCATCCGCGAGGCGAGCCCGCTCGCCCGAGCCCCTCACACGCTGCGTGACCTCGCTGGTGACTGGGATCGCGACTACCCCCGGGCCGACGGCGCCTTCCCCGCCGGGTTCACCCCGGACAAGTACTGGCCACCCGTCGGCAGGGTCGACCAGGCGTACGGCGATCGCCACCTGGTGTGCTCGTGCCCTGACCCGAGCGCGTTCGCCGACGACATGTCGTGACCGAGTCGGCCCACCGCCTACCCGACGCGCGCTGCCGCGAGATCGTGGCGTCGGCGTACGACGCAGGACGGCTGCCGAGCATCAGGGCAGCGGTCTTCCATCGGGGGGAGGTCCGCTGGCATTGCGCGCTCGGTGACGGCGGACGGCAGTACCGGATCGGGTCGATCACGAAGACGTTCACCGCGGTCGCGGTGCTGCGGCTCCGAGACCTCGGTGCGGTGCACCTCGACGACCCGGTCGGGGCACACCTCCCCGACGCGCCCTACGGGGACCACACCATCGCCCGGCTCCTGGCCCACGCCTCCGGGATGACGGCAGAGCCGGCCGGGTCGTGGTGGGAGCGCACGCCCGGCCGCGACTGGGCGCAGCTCGTCGAGGCCAATCGCACGCCGCTCGATGTGTCAGCGGCGGGGGAGCGGTACCACTACTCCAACCTCGCCTACGGCCTGCTCGGCGAGCTGGTCTCGCGGCTCGAGGGCGCCTCCTGGTGGACGGTGGTCGAGTCCTCCCTGTTGCAGCCGCTCGGGCTGGCCGAGACGACGTACCTGCCCGGTGAGGGCGCCGCCATCGGCACGTCCCGGGATCCCCGGGACGGGCGGCTGCTGCGTGAGCCCGCGCACGACTCCGGGGCGATGGCGCCGGCCGGTCAGCTATGGAGCACCGTTCACGACATGGCGCGCTGGGCAGACGTCCTCGCCGTCGGCCACGACGCGGTGCTGTCCGCGACGACCCTGGCGCAGATGCGGGTAGCGCGCGCGGCTGACTCCTCGACCCAGCACCGCGGCGCCTACGGTCTCGGCCTCCGGCTGCGCTGGCGGTCCGAGTCGACCCTCGTCGGCCATACCGGTTCGATGCCGGGCTTCCTGGCAGGGCTCTTCGTCGACCCCGAGTCGCGGGTCGGAGCGGTTGTCCTCACGAACGCCACCACCGGCCTGGACCCGGAACGGCTGAGCTCCGAGCTGATCGAGGCGAGCGAGCCGTCGCTCCTCGAATCGGGGCCAGCACCGCTTGACCGAGCCGCCGATCGCGACGTTGGTGCCGAGGAGCTGGCCGGTGACTGGTTCGTGGGCAACACCCGCGCGCGGCTGACCCCTACCCAGGACGGTTTCGTGCTCACCGAGGACACCGCGCGCCGGTTCGTCCGAGAGGCGGCAGACCGGTACCGCGGTCAGAACGGCTACTTCGCAGGGGAGGAGCTGCGCGTCGTACGCCGACCAGACGCCACGATCTCGCACCTCGAGGTCGTGACGTTCGTCTTCACCCGGACGCCGTACGACCCGGCGGCGCCGATCCCCGGCGGCCTGCCCGAACCGCTCTGACTCAGCTGACAGCCAGCAACCGATCCGACGCTCAGGTCGCTCCAGCAACGTGTGAGCCGGATCCTTCTCCAAAGGCCCACCGCGAGCCGCCGCCGTGAACCCAACCATCAGCGCGGGTCAAGCGTCCGACCCGCGTGATCGTCGGACCAGCTCAGCTGGCCTGGCTGACGCTCGACATGTTGAAGTCCGGGATCCGCAGCGCCGGCGTGGCCGTGCGGGGGAAGTAGTCCCCCCACTCCCGCGAGAACGAGCGCTCGGTCGCCCCCGCCTGGGTGAACCGGCCCAGCAGGTCGATGGGGCTCTCGTTGAACCGGAAGTTGTTGACTGCCCCGACCACCTCGCCGCCCTCGACCAGGTAGACACCGTCGCGGGTCAGACCCGTCAGCAACAGCGTCTGCGGGTCCACCGCACGGATGTACCAGAGACAGGTGAGCAGCAGCGCCCGGTCGGAGGACGCGACCATGTCGTCCACCGTGCCCTGCCCGCCGTCGACGCTCACGAGCAGATTGTCGACCACGGGCGTCGTCGCCAGCCCGGTGAGTGCGCTGGTATGACGGCTCGTCTGCAGCGCCTTCAACCTGCCGTCTCGGATCCACTCGGTGTGGCCGAGCGGCGTACCGTTGTCGAAGACGCTGGCAGCCGAGCCGGACGATGTGGCGAGCGCGAAGGGTGTCGCCGCGAGGCCGGCCGCCGCCGGGTCCGAAGCCAGCGTGACGTCGGTGCTGACGATCTGTTGGCCGACCCTGGTGCCCCCGGCAGGATCACTGAAGACGGTCTGACCCTCGTGAGCATCCCGACCACTGGCCACGAAGTACGCGTAGATGGCAAGGTCTGCGACCGCCGTAGGAGGAAGCAGCGTCTCGTACCGCCCTGCCGGCAGCTCGACGGTTCTCCCTGCCCAGCCGAGACGTCTGACCAGCTCAGCGTCCAACCCTGACACGTCCACCTCGTCAAGCTGCTCGACGGCCTGGCCCACCCACGCGGACGCAGTCAGGTCAGCCGGCTTCGCAGTGATGCCCACATGCCCGGTGGGTTGCTCATGTCGAAGTCGAAGGCCCGTGGACGTCGCGAGGTACGTCGTCGTGACGGCATGCTCGACGTAGCCGTACAGCAGCTGGCCGGCCGACCTCGCGCGGTCGAATGCCTCACCCAGCGACGCACCGAACGTCTCGAGGGTCTCGAGGCTGGTGTGGCCGGGCGACGTCGCCCAGTCACCGGATGGGTCGCCCTCGACGAGCGGCGCTGCATCCTCAGCAGGCGCGGCCGAGCGAGCTGCCTCGTCGGCCTCCGCGACGAGCAACGCGACCTGGCTCCGTGTTGTCGCCGTGCGCGACAGCACTCCGACCGCCTGACCCCTGGCCCCGTCGACGATCGACACCACCGTGATGGTCGAGGCCGTCATGATGCCGTTCGTCGTCAAGGTGTTGACCGCCCAGCGCAGGTTCGCCGTCGACGACTGCTCGAGGACGACCACACAGTGGTCAGCGGTGGAAGCCTCGATCGCGTGCTCGACAAGGGTCTGAGGAGTCGACATGTCAGCGACCTCCTTCGGTGTTCGTGTTGAGAATCGCGATGTCACGGAACAACGCACTGGGACAACCATGGCTCACCGAGGCGACCTGCCCCGGCTGCGCCTTGCCGCAGTTGAACGCGCCGTGCATGACCCACGTTTCCTCGCCGCCGATGGCGTCCATCGACCCCCAGAAGTCGGTGGTCGTGCCCTGGTAGGCGGCGTCACGTCGCTGCCCCTCGAGCTCGCCGTCGCGGATCTCGTAGAAGCGCTGACCGGTGAACTGGAAGTTGTAGCGCTGCATGTCGATGCTCCACGACTTGTCGCCGACGACAAACAGCCCGCGGTCGACCTGCGCGATCAGGTCCGCGGTCGAGATGGTCTGGGGGCTTGGCTTGATCGACACGTTGGCCATCCGCTGGATGGGGATGTGGCCGGCGGAGTCGGCGTACGCACAGCCGGTCGAGCGACCCCAGTCCATCAGCTTCGCCATCCGCCTGTCCGTCTGGTATCCGACGAGGACGCCGTCCTTGATCAAGTCGAACTGCTGGGTCGCGACTCCGTCGTCGTCGTACCCGGTGGTTGCCAGCCCGTGCTCAACGGTCCGGTCGCCGGTGACGTTGAGGTGAGGCGAGCCGTACTGCAGACGTCCAAGGCCGTCAAGAGTGGCGAAGGAGGTCCCTGCGTAGCTCGCCTCGTAGCCGAGCACACGGTCGAGCTCGGTGGCGTGGCCGATGCTCTCGTGGATCGTGAGCCAAAGGTTCGAGGGATCGATGACCAGGTCGTAGCGACCCGCGTCGACCGGGGGTGCGGCGAGCTTCTCGGCGAGCAGGTCAGGCAGCTGGACGAGCTCGGTCGCCCAGTCATGGCCTGTCCCGGTCAGGTACTCCCACCCACGACCGACAGGTGGCGCGACGGTCCGCATGGAGTCGATGACACCCCGCTGGTGGTCGGCGCCGTACACCTCCACCTCGGGGTCGATCCGCACGCGTTGTTGAAGAGTCGTCGTGCCGGCGGAGTCGGCGTAGAACTTGTTCTCGTGCACCTGGTTGACGATCGCGGCGACGTGGTCGACCGACGGATGAAGCAAGAGCGTCCGACTCCACTCCTCGAGGAGGCCGACCCTCTCGGCAAGCGGCACGGAGAACGGGTCGACCTCGTAGCTCGACACCCAGGTCTTGTCCGCGTGGATAGGCTCGTCAGCTAGCTCGATGCGTTCCGACACGACCGGTTTGGCTGCCCGAGCGATCGCGATCGCCTGCTCGGTGACACGTACCACGGACTCGGTGGTCAGGCCGACGCCTGCGGCAAACCCCCATGCGCCGTCGACGATGACCCGGACGCAGAACCCGAGATCGTCTCTTGTCGACGCATCGACCAGGCCGGCGTCCTTGAGGTTGAGCCGTTGGGTGCGCAACCGCTCGAGCCGGAAGTCGGCGTGCTCGGCGTGGAAGTCACGGGCCCGCTCGAGCGCGGTCTGCGCCAGCTTGGTCAGCGGAAGTTCCTGGAACGCGGGGTCGATCTCGGAGTTCGAGGACATTGCGGCAGCCTACAAGCGCCGCCGTGCGAGCTGTCGGTCAGGAGGCCAGGTGCCGGAACCGCTCGGGGCGTACGTCGGTGGGCCGGTGTGGCGCGATAACGACGCCGTTCGGTAGCAGCTCGCCGGTGTCGTCGAAGAGCAGGACACCGTTGCACAGGAGACTCCAACCCTGCTCGGGGTGCGTCGCGACCGTGTGGGCAGCCTCGCGGTCGCATGCGTCGGCGGCCGGGCAGGCCGGCTGGTGGGAGCAGGTGACTCCGAGGGCTACATCCATCACCTTCCTAGTGTGCCCCCCGCAAAGGTCCAGATGCCCATAATCCACAACCTCTCAGCGTCTCTTTACCGTCTCGAGACCTTGCGAGCGCAGGATTCGCCCGTTCGGACGATGCGATGCGCCATCGTTTCAGGCGCGCCGGATCCGTTCCGGGTGCGTGTAGGCCACCGATCGTGACCCCCGGGTGAAGCCGCACACAGTGATCCCAGCAGTCTCAGCGAGGTCGAGCGCGAGGCTTGACGGTCCGCCCACCCCGACGACCGTGCTGATCCGGCCCGCCACCGCCTTGGTGATGATGTCGAACCCGATGCGTCCGCTCACGCAGAGCACGACATCTTGTCCGAAGGCGATCGTGCCGAGGACGCGAGCGCCGAGGACCTTGTCGACGGCGTTGTGTCTCCCGATGTCCTCGCGCGTCGCGATGACCTCGCCGTCGAAGGTGCAGACGCCCGCCGCATGGATGGCACCAGTGGCCTCGAAGAGCGGCTGCCTTGCCAACAAGATGTCTGGTAGCGCGTGCAGGACCTGGGGGGCGACCGTCTCGACGACCTTCAACGGCACGTCGTCAGGGGTGAACACCTCCTGGAGGCTCTCCGCCCCACAGACCCCGCAGGCTGACGACATGGAGGTCGATCGTCGTCCCGGGTGCCGCAGCGGAGGGCTGCCCAGGGTCACGCTGACAACGTTGTAGCGCTGTTCCCTGTCGAGGTCCCGATCCACGCAGTAGGCGACGGTGTGCGGCCGCTGGCCGACGGCGAGCACACCTTCTGAGAGCAGGAAGCCGGCCGCAAGCTCGAAGTCGGAGCCGGGCGTGCGCATCGTGACGACGACCCGTGTCAACGGCTGGCCGGGCCAACCGAGCCTGATCTCGAGTGGCTCCTCCGTCACGACGCTGTCGGGTCGACGGCGTACGTCGTCGGAGAGGACCTCGTGGACGATCCTTCGCGTCACCGGGCCTGGCCGCTTGCTGAGGCTCACCCTGGCGACAGTAGCGCCTGGGCTGTCCGGCGCTGCTGGGTCGAGGTTCGTGCGGCGGCCGTGCTCAGTGGTGACGCCTCGAGTCCTCGAACTGCCGCCGGCTTGCCAGCACCCGACGCAGATCGTCTGTCGAGTCGCCGATGGAGCGTCGAACGCCCGTGTCCAGGTCCTCCCGTGACAGGCACGCATCGGCCAGCCTGAGCGTCGACTCGTCGACCGCGTAGCGGGGGTACCCGAGAATCGCGTTGCGCTCGACGATCCACCCCGTCCGGATCTGCGCAGTCAGCGGGACATCGGTGAAGTATCGGCCGGTGTAAGGCGCAGTGAGCTCGACCTGCTCGCGCGGGAAGAAGCTCTGGGCGAGGGCGTAGAGCTCGTAGTTGCTAAGGCCGGCGTCCGTGGTGATTGCCTCCCACACGTCCGCCTTCGTCTTCGCGTCCGGCATGGCCGCGCGGCACTGGAGCGCATGCAGTGCACCTTGCGAGGATGGGTCGCGCTGGGTCTCCGCGGCGACCTCGTCAGGGCCGAGCTCGCCCATGGAGCACAACGCCTTGGTGAGGCGCCACCGGAAGTTCTCGTCGGTCACGACGCCGGCAGGGGTGGTCGCGCCCGACAGCCAGCCGTGCAGCAGATCTGGCTCGTTTGTGAGCCCGATCAGCGCTCGTACGGCGATGAGCTGCCGGTTGCTGCCGGGAGCTGCCTGGTCGACGAGTCCAGACGCGACAGCTGCCAACCGGCGGCGGTCGTCCGGCGCCGTGAAGTACCGTCCCAGCTCGGCGATCGCTCCCTTGAACGCGCCACCGAGGACGCTCTCCGCGGTCAGATCGGAGTCCAATGGCAATGCCTCCTCGATGGCTCGAAGGTAGAGCTCGGGACTGACTGTCGCGTCGAACAGCCCCTCTCTCAGGGCGCCCCAGATGGCAGCCCGCGCCAACGGCTCGCGAATGCGGGGCAGCAGGGTCGGGACCCGCTGGAGCGATGCCGCGTCCAGGCTGATCTTCGCCCACGTCTCGTCGCCCGAGTCGGGCAGCAGGAGACCGGCGGCGGCGATGCGCTCGAAGGGGACGCGCGTCGTGGCGTCGGTGATCACCACCTCCCGCGCCTCTCCCTGCCCCTCGGCGTCGTACGCGGTGACCGTGAGGGCATGGGGACGCGCCACCTCCACAGGGGACCCGTTAACCCGCTGGATGACGGCGGCGCCGTCGCGGACCTCGCAGGAGAGCGTGTCGACACCAGACGTCCGCAGCCACGCCGCGGCCCAGGCGCGGACGTCCTTGCCGCTCGACTGCTCCCACGAGGTGAGCAGATCCGCCAACGTGGCGTTGCCGTAGGCGTGCCGCCGCAGGTGGTCGATCACCCCGGCGAGGAAGGCTTCGTCGCCGAGGTACGTGTTGAGCTGCCGCAGTGCGGCCGTGCCCTTGCTGTAGGAGATCCCGTCGAAGTCTGTCAATGCCTGCTGCGCGTCGGCGGCGCCGTTGCCGGCGATCGGATGGGTGGAGGAGCGCTGGTCCGCTGCCATCCCCCAGGCCTTTGTCTCGAAGGCGTACTCGACCCATACATCCTTGAATCGGGTGACGTCGTGCGTCACGCGGTATCCCATGTACTCGGCGAAGGACTCGTTGAGCCACAGGTCGTCCCACCAGCGCATCGTGACGAGGTCGCCGAACCACTGGTGAGCCATCTCATGCGCGACGATGTTGGCCCGGTTCGCGCGGAAGGAGTCCGTCGCCTGAGCTTTGAAGACGAGGTCGTCGCTGAACGTCACGCAGCCGGGGTTCTCCATCGCGCCCGCGTTGAACTCCGGGACGAATGCCTGGTGGTAGTCACCGAAGGGGTAGCGGATTCCGAACAGCCGGTGGTACTCGTCGAAGCACTGCCGGGTGACCTCGAACAGCTCATCGGCGTCCTTGTCGAGGTGCGCTGCGAGGGACTGGCGGCAGTGCAGGCCGAGTGTGATGCCGTCGTGCTCGCTCGTCACGGAGTGGTAGGGCCCGGCCACCAGTGTCGCGAAGTACGTCGACAGCGGTCTGGTCTCGGCCAGGGTCCAGTGTCCGGGCGACGTACGGTCGGCGCGCCCGTTGCCCAGCACGACCCAGTCCTCCGGGGCGGCCACACTGACGCGGTAGGGCGCCTTGAGGTCGGGCTGGTCGAAACAGGCAAAGATGCGCGGCGCCGCCGGCAGGAACGACATCGCGTAGACGTATGCCTGCTTGTCCTCGGCGTCGACGGCGCGGTGCAGCCCCTCACCGTCGTGAGAGTAAGACATCAACGCCTCGACGGTGAGGATGTTGTCGTCCTCGAGCCCGACGAGTCGAAGCCGCCCGTCGACGACGTCGGCCGGGTCGAGCGAGCGCTCGTTGAGGCGGATCGTGTCGACCTCGTGGGCCTGGACGTCGACGAAGGAGTCCTGCCTGTCGAGGCTCCGGAAGTCGATGACGGTCCGAGACCCGAAGTGCTTGGACCCGCGGGTGAGGTCGAGGTCGACGTCGTACGACGTCACCTGGATGGACTGGCCTCGGGTGTGGGCCTCACCCACAGTCAGACTGCGCATGAGGCGCAGTTTAGTTGTGCTCGCCCGCGACCCCCGGGCGACCGTCGACAGCATGCTGGGGGAGTCGGTGGGCGAGCATCGGCAAGGAGACTGCCGAGATGGCCGCAGCCGTGCCGACGACGAGCCAGGGCGCCCAGGTGCTCACCGCGAACAGCGCGACGATCGCCGGCGCCACGACACCTGCGACGGTGAACGCGTACTGGAACGCCGCCAGGTGGCGTCCTCGGGTGGCCAGCGGCGCGGCTGCCTCCGCGAGGGCGTTGACGCGGGTGCCGGACATCAGGTTCCCAGCGGCGAGGAGGAGCGTCGTCGCGATCAGCCAGGGGGTACGCCAGCCGTCGGGGAGCCAGACGGCGGAGACCGACAGTACGGCCCACACGACGAACACAACGGCGCCTGCCGACATCGCCGCGACGCGTGTCATCGCACGCGTCACCCACAGGGCGAACGTCGCCGACGTGCTGGTGGCGACCGTCAGCAGTGCCAGGTTGATGCCCGGCAGCCACTCGGGGCCTTCGAGGATGTCGAGGATGAACACCGGCATCCCGATGAGAAAGAAGTCGAGACCGAGCGCCATCAGGCAGGTCACGGCGATGAGGGCGAGGTA
>JACDHG010000208.1 GCA_013821195.1 Propionibacteriales bacterium | reverse complement strand
CCGCAGGCATGGTCCTCGACGTACGTGCGCAACTGCCTGGCCGCCGGGGACGTGGAGGCTGCGGCGGAAGCCCTCGGCCGGCCGTACACCGTCCGCGGCACTGTCGTCGAGGGCGAGCATCGCGGGCGCGAGCTCGGCTACCCCACCGCGAACGTGCCCAGCTCCGGCCGGCTCGCGCTCCCCGCCGACGGCGTGTACGCCGGTTGGCTCCGCCGGCTGGACCGACCGGGCGACCCGGCCCTGCCGGCCGCGATCAGCGTCGGCACCAACCCCACGTTCGACGGCCGCGAGCACCGGGTGGAGTCCTACGTGCTGGACCGCGACGACCTCGAGCTGTACGGCGTCGACGTGGAGGTGAGGTTCGTCGCCCGGCTGCGCGGGATGGAGCGCTACGACTCGGTCCCGGCGCTGCTGGAGCAGATGGCCGACGACGTCGTCCGCTGCCACTCGATCCTCGGCGCACCGACTCCCGGGCCGTCGTGACGTCGGACGAACGGGACGAGGTCCTCGCCCAGACCGAGCGTTGGTTGGTCCAGCACGGTCTGCCCTACTTCGTGGTGTCCGAGCACGAGGACGTCGACGAGGCGCTGGCGCGGCGGCGGCTGGTCATGGTCGTGGCGACCGGGGTGCTGCTCGCCGCGGTGGGCGCCGCTGCCGTCGGCTGGTGGGTTGGTGATGCGTCGAGCGCCGTACTCGCCGCGCTGGTGGTCCTCGGCGCGGTGGCGGCCGGCTATTCCCTGGTCGAGCTGAGCATCTGGCCGATCCTGCGCTGGGCGATGCGCCACACGTTCGGGAGCCTGCGGCTGCTGTTCCCGCTGGTCACCCGGGCGTTGCCACTGCTGCTGCTGTTCGTCACCTTCCTGTTCATCAACGCCGAGGTGTGGCAGGTCGCCTCGTCGATGGACCGTCCGTTGCTTTGGGTGACCGTACTGCTCTTCGCGGCGCTGGCCGTGGTGTTCCTGCTCGCCCGGTTGCCCGAGGAGCTGGAACGGGTGGGGCAGGAGGCGCACGACGAGCGGCTGGTCGAGCTCTGCCGGGACACGCCTGTGCAACGGGCGGCCGAGCAGCTGCCGGCATCGGCTCCGTCCGCAGCAGTGACCGGGTTGCCACGGGCCAACCTCACCCTGGTGCTGCTGGTCGCGCAGGCGGTGCAGGTGCTGCTGCTCGCGGTCGCGGTCTTCGCGTTCTTCACCGTGTTCGGGCGGCTGTCCATCGGCGCGGAGGTGGTCCAGTCGTGGACCGGCGACCCGGAGGCGCCGCACTATCTCGGCGACGTCCGGCTGATCAGCGCCGAGCTGTTCCAGGTGTCGGTGTTCCTCGCCGCCTTCTCCGGTCTCTACTTCACCGTGTACGCCGTGACCGACGAGACCTACCGCCGGGAGTTCTTCACCGCCGTGACCCGTGAGCTCGAACGCGCCGTCGGCGTACTCACTGTCTATCGCGCGCTGCGCGCCGAGGCCGCGGGCGACGCTGCGCCGGCTGGAGATTGGGAGGAACCCCCCGCCCGCTGGTAGCCTGGATGCGCCGTCTGACGGCCGCGGAACGAGAGTGCCCGGGTGAACCGGCCCCGGCGCGCCGCGCAACGGAAAGCCCGAGAGGAGATCGCGTGTCGCTCGATGCCGCGACGAAGAGACAGATCATGACCGACTACGCCACCAACGAGGGCGACACCGGCTCGCCGGAGGTCCAGGTCGCGCTGCTCAGCAAGCGCATCAGGGATCTGACCGAGCACCTCAA
The DNA here is from genome assembly GCA_013821195.1 of Propionibacteriales bacterium. Lineage (GTDB taxonomy): Bacteria > Actinomycetota > Actinomycetes > Propionibacteriales > Nocardioidaceae > JACDHG01. The sequence continues at coordinate 3,261 of JACDHG010000208.1, read as the reverse complement.
GGAGCACAAGCACGACCACCACAGCCGTCGCGGGCTGCTGCTGCTGGTCGGTCAGCGTCGTCGGCTGCTGAACTACCTGCACAAGACGGAGATCGCCCGCTACCGCAGCCTGATCGAACGGCTCGGTCTGCGTCGGTGAGCCCGACGCACAACTGAATATTCCCCGAGGCTGCCGGAGCGGCAGTCTCCCCTACCGGAGCAGGTGCACACAGCCCCATGCGAGGACGCCGGTGCCAGGACGTCGGTCCTCGGTAGTGGCCATCGGGATCCCAGCGCATCGTCGTAGGGACCCCGCCGGCCTCGATCGAAGACCGGCACCCGCACCACCGCCGCCAGAGCGGCGGGTCTCGCACTCGCACTCCGCGCCGCGCGGGCTACCGCGCACTGCTCCGCGAGACATGAAAGGGGCACCCCATGGAGGGACCCGGTCTACAGTTCAGCGAAATCGTCATCGACAACGGCGACCACGGCACACGCACGGTGCGATTCGAAACCGGCCAGCTGGCCCGTCAGGCCGCCGGCGCCGCCGTCGCCTACCTCGACGACGAGACGATGCTGCTCTCGGCCACCACCGCCGGCAAGCACCCCAAGGAGCAGCTCGACTTCTTCCCGCTGACGATCGACGTCGAGGAGCGGATGTACGCCGCGGGACGTATCCCCGGCTCGTTCTTCCGCCGCGAGGGCAGGCCCTCAGAAGACGCCATCCTCACCTGCCGGCTGATCGACCGGCCGCTGCGCCCGACCTTCGTGAAGGGCCTGCGCAACGAGGTCCAGGTCGTGATCACGGTGATGTCGCTGCACCCGGACGCGCCGTACGACGTCCTCGCGATCAACGCCGCGTCGATGTCGACGCAGCTGTCCGGCCTGCCGTTCTCCGGCCCGATCGGCGGCATCCGCGTCGCGCTGATCGACGGCCAGTGGGTCGGCTTCCCCACGCACACCCAGCTCGAGCACGCGGTCTTCGACATGGTCGTGGCAGGCCGTGTCCTCGACGACGGTGACGTCGCGATCATGATGGTCGAGGCCGAGTCCACCGAGTCGACCTGGGAGCTGGTGCGAGCCGGCAAGCAGGCCCCGACCGAGAAAATCGTCGCCGACGGCCTCGAGGCGGCCAAGGCCTTCATCAAGCAGCTGTGCGAGGCGCAGCGCGACCTCGCCGGCAAGGCCGCCAAGCCGGTGCAGGAGTTCCCGGTGTTCCGCGACTTCGAGGACGACGTCCTCGCCGCGCTCGAGAGCACCGTCGGCGCCGAGCTGTCCGAGGCGCTGGCCATCGCCCCCAAGACCGAGCGCGAGGCGCGTCTCGACTCGGTCAAGGCCATCGCCCTGGACAAGGTCGGGGCGGACTTCGAGGGCCGCGAGAAGGAGCTCGGTGCGGCGTTTCGGGCGTTGACCAAGAAGCTGGTGCGCGAGCGCGTGCTGCGCGACAAGGTCCGCATCGACGGCCGTGGCCTGACCGACATCCGCACGCTGTCCGCCGAGGTCGGCGTGGTGCCGCGCGTGCACGGTTCGGCGCTGTTCGAGCGGGGCGAGACCCAGATCCTGGGCATCACCACGCTCAACATGTTGTCGCTGGAGCAGAAGCTCGACACGCTGTCGCCGGAGACGAAGCGTCGCTACATGCACAACTACAACTTCCCGCCGTTCTCCACCGGCGAGACCGGTCGGGTTGGTTCGCCCAAGCGCCGCGAGATCGGCCATGGAGCGCTCGCCGGCCGCGCCCTGCTGCCGGTGCTGCCGGCGCGCGAGGAGTTTCCCTACGCGATCCGCCAGGTGTCGGAGGCGCTGAGCTCCAACGGCTCGACGTCGATGGGCTCGGTGTGCGCCTCCACCATGGGCCTGCTCAACGCCGGCGTGCCGCTGCGCGCACCGGTCGCCGGTATCGCGATGGGCCTGATCAGCGGCGAGGTCGACGGCAAGACCGACTACGTCACGCTCACCGACATCCTCGGCGCCGAGGACGCGTTCGGTGACATGGACTTCAAGGTCGCCGGCACGCGGGAGTTCGTCACCGCGCTGCAGCTCGACACGAAGCTGGACGGGATCCCCGCCAGCGTCCTCAACGCTGCACTGCAACAGGCCCGCGACGCCCGGATGACGATCCTCGACGTGATGAGCGAGGCCATCGACGCCCCCGACGAGATGGCACCGACCGCGCCGCGGATCCTCACTCTGCGGGTGCCGGTCGACAAGATCGGCGAGGTCATCGGTCCCAAGGGCAAGGTGATCAACCAGATCCAGGACGACACCGGCGCGCAGATCTCGATCGAGGACGACGGCACCATCTACGTGGGGGCCGACAACGCCACCGCCGCCGAGGCGGCGCGGGACACGATCAACGCGATCGCCAACCCGACGATGCCGGAGAAGGGCGAGCGCTACCTCGGCACGGTCGTCAAGACCACCAACTTCGGGGCGTTCGTGTCGCTGACGCCGGGCCGTGACGGCCTGCTGCACATCTCGAAGCTGCGGGCTCTGGCCGGCGGCAAGCGGGTGGAGAACGTCGAGGACGTGGTCAGCGTCGGACAGAAGCTGCAGGTCGAGATCGCCGAGATCGACGACCGCGGCAAGCTGTCGCTGGCACCAGTCGTCGAGGAGGACGCACCAGCAGAGGCAGTGGCCGAGCAGGCGTGACCGCCGGGGTACGCCGCTCGGTCCTGCCAGGCGGTCTGCGGGTGGTGACCGAGCCGATGCCCGGCGTACGTTCGGCCGCGCTGGGCATCTGGGTGGGGGTCGGCTCGCGCGACGAAGGGCCCTCGTTGGCGGGTGCCTCGCACTTCCTCGAGCACCTGCTCTTCAAGGGCACCAGGCGGCGCTCCGCGCTCGAAATCTCCGTCGAGCTCGAGGCCGTCGGCGGTGAGCTGAACGCGTTCACCACCAAGGAGTACACCTGCTACCACGCGCGGGTGCTCGACGACGACCTGCCGCTGGCCGTCGACGTACTCTCCGACATGGTTGCCGGCTCGCGGCTCGCGCCCGGTGACGTCGAGACCGAGCGTGGCGTGATCCTGGAGGAGATCGCCATGCACGACGACGACCCGGACGACGCGGTGCACACGTCGTTCGAAGGGTTGCTGTGGTCGCAGTCGCGGCTGGGCCGGCCGGTCATCGGCAGCACCGAGTCGGTCAAGGCGCTCACCCGCACGCAGATCGCGCGCTATTACCGGCGCGCCTACCGGCCCGACAAAGTCGTGGTCACGGCCGCGGGCAACGTCGAGCACTCCGCGGTGGTGCGCTCGGTGCGCACCGCGTTCGACTCCGCCG
>JACDHG010000207.1 GCA_013821195.1 Propionibacteriales bacterium | reverse complement strand
GCCCTGCACAGCGCCGGCGACGGCGCCGGTGCCCGCGATCAGCACCGTGCCGTCGGCCTCGGTCGTGCCGGCCGCGAAGGCGACCTCGAGGTCCGGCGCGTACGTCGGAGAGCAGCTCAGCCCGAGGTCGGACCAGACGCGATCGAAGGCAACTCGCACCACGGGCTGTTGGAGCGCAGAGCCGCCGGCCAGGCCCACCACGGCCGCCCGCACCCGGGCGGGGTCGACACCGGTGAGCGCGTCGCGAACCGCCTGGCCGAGCGCGGCCGCTGCCGTGTCCGGGTGGGAGACGGGGTTGCCACCCCCGGCGATGCCGCGACGCACCGGTGTCCCCTCGCATCCTGCCACCAGGATGCGAGTGGTGGTGCCTCCGACGTCACCTCCGAGGACGAGCCAGTCGCCGGACTGCCGAGTCTCGTGGGAACCCATGTCATGCTCCGATCTGAGCGAGGTCGACTGTTGCCGCACCGATTCGCGCAAGGTCACGGCCTGGTCGCGATCGCCCAACGCGCTGGCGAGTCACTTGACATTGTCGCTCGGGTGGACGAAGTTCACCCGAAGGACAGCCCCCGTCGGCCCTATCGTCATCTTCGCTGGGTCGCGTCAACGCTGCGAGAGGATGGCCGGCGGATGGTAGCCACCGTCAGCGCCGAGGCTTATGTCGCCGCGTTGACTCCGCTCTTGGAACGTGTTTCCGAGCAGGCATCCGGGCCGGTTCAGCGAGCCGCGGACCTGGTCGTGGCGTCCCTGCGCTCCGGTGGTGTCCTCCAGGCTTTCGGGTCCGGCCACTCCGAAGCACTGGCGATGGAGCTCGCAGGCCGGGCGGGCGGGCTCGTGCCCACCAACCGGATCTCGCTTCGCGACGTGGTCATCTTCGGTGGTGAGCCGCCGGAGGTCCTCAGCAGCGGCACCCTGGAGCGCGATCCCGACATCGCCCGTCGGCTGTACGACCTGGCCGCGCCGCACGGGTCTGACGTGTTCGTCATCGCCTCCAACTCCGGTGTCAACGGCTCGATCGTGGAGATGGCCAGGATCGTCAAGGAGCAGGGTCACCCGCTGATCGCCATCACGTCTGTCACCCAGACCGCTGAGCTGGAGTCCCGGCACCCGTCGGGCACCAAGCTCGCCGACCACGCCGACGTACTGCTCGACAACGGATCGCCGTACGGCGACGCCGTGCTCGACCTCCCCGACGGAGGCAAGGTCTGCGCGGTCTCGTCCATCACTGCCGCATTGGTGGCGCAGCTGCTGGCCGCGGAGATCATCCGGCGGCTCATCGCCGCCGGCGAAACGCCACCCGTCTACCTCTCGGCGAACATCCCGGGTGGTGACGAGCACAACAGCAGCCTCGAACAACGGTACGCAGGTCGGATCCGGCGCACCGCGTGACTCACCACTTTGCATCGAAGGAGAGACGTATGACCACCCCCAACAAGTACTCCCGCCGGATCTTCCTGAAGCGGGCCGGTTTGGCCTCCATCGCCGTGGCAGGTGGCACGTCGATGCTGGCCGGCTGCGCCAGTGGCGGCGGCGGCGGCAAGGACACCGTGAGCGGCGGCGGCAAGGACAAGACCGCAGACAACCCGTTCGGCGTCGATGCCGCAGACCCGCTGTCCGTCGTCATCTTCAACGGCGGGTACGGCGACGAGTACGCGAAGTTCCACGAGTCCCTGTACAAGAAGCAGTTCTCCGATGCCAAGATCAGCCACAAGGCGATCACCGACATCCGGCAGCAGATGCAGCCCCTCTTCAACGCCGGCAACCCACCCGATGTCCTCGACAACGCGGGCGCGGAGGCGATGCCCATCTCGACCCTGGCCGACACCGGTCAGCTGACCGACCTCACCGAGCTGTTCGACGCCGACGCGATCGGGCAGGAGGGCACCCCGATCCGCGACACCTTGAACCCGGTGGCGATAGAGTCGGCTGAGTATGCCGGCAAGCCGATGGTGCTCAACTACGCGCTCCAGGTCTACGGCCTCTGGTACGACCGGGCGTTGTTCGACGAGAAGGGCTGGGAGCCTGCTGAGACCTGGGAGGACTTCCTCGCGCTCTGTGAAGACATCAAGGGCGCCGGCATGGCTCCGATGGCTCACCAGGGCAAGTACCCGTACTACATCCAGCAGGTCCTGATGGACCTGGCCGTCAAGCACGGCGGCCCCGAGGTCGCCTACGCCATCGACTCCCTCGAGCCCGGCGCGTGGAAGCACGAGTCGATGAAGATGGCCGCCGAGGCGCTGCTGGAGATCAAGTCGAAGGGCTACATGCTCGAGGGCACCGAGGGCCTCGACCACATCCAGTCGCAGACGCGGTGGAACGAGCACAAGGCCGCCTTCATCCCGTGTGGCTCGTGGCTCGAGAACGAGCAGAAGGAGATCGCCCCGGCGGGCTTCGAGACGACCGTCGCGCCCACACCTCTGCTTGACGGTGCGGCGCTGCCGTTCGACTGCACCCGGGTCGAGGCTGCCGAGGCCTTCGTCGTACCTGCCAAGGCCGCGAACCAGGCCGGCGGGCTGGAGTACCTGCGGACCATGGTCTCCAAGGAGGGTGCGGCGGAGTTCACGAAGCTGACAGCCGCCCCGACCATCGTCAACGGTGCGACCGATGGACTCGACCTCACGCCGGGGGCATCCTCGGCGATCGCGCTGATCGACTCCGGCGGCGAGGACAACTGGAACTACTACTACGCGATCTGGTATTCACCGATGGACCCGAAGATCCAGTCGGCCGTCGCAGAGCTTGCTGCTGGGCGCCTCACCGCTGACGAGTTCTGCGCCGAGGCGCAGAAGGTCGCCGACGAGACTGCAAGTGACACCGCAACTCAGAAGCGAACCCGCCCGTAGCGCCCGGACTCCGCTGGCAAGGGAAGGGAGGCTTCGATGCAGCACGGGAGGTACCGGTTCATCGCCGGCTTCCTGGCCGCTCCCCTCACGCTGTATGTCTTCTTCGTGATCTGGCCCTTCGTCCAGGCCTTCCACTACTCGCTGACGGACTGGACGGGCGTGTCACCGGAGTTCGGCTATGTGGGGTTGGCGAACTTTCAGAACCTGCTGAACGACTCGTTGTTCCTCACGGCACTACGAAACAACGCTGTGCTGTTGGTCGGCCTGCCACTGGTCACCGTGCTGCTGGCGCTCTTCTTCGCGTTCCTGCTCAACGTGGGCGGGAGCTCCCGCAGCGCGGGGGTCAGGGGTATCCGGGGCAACGGCTTCTACAAGCTGGCGTTCTTCCTTCCTCAGGTGCTGTCTGTCCCGGTCATTGCCGTGATCTGGTCGGTGATCATGGACCCGACCTCCACGGGTCTGGCGAACTCCGTCCTCGGCTTCGTGGGCTCAGGGCCGTCGGACTGGCTTGCGGACCCCAACTTGGCGCTCTACTGCGTGTTGTGGGTGCTGATCTGGGGAAGCGTCGGGTTCTACCTGGTGCTGTTCAACGCCGCGATGTCGTCGATCCCGCGTGACATCTTCGAGGCTGCGCTGATCGACGGAGCGGGCCGGGCGTCGACGTTCTTTCGGGTGACCATGCCGCTGTTGTGGGACACGATCCAGACGTCGTGGGTCTATCTCGCGATCCTGGCGCTGGACGTCTACGCCTTGGTGGCGGTGATGACGGCGGGACCGGGAGGACCGAACAACTCCACCCAGGTGATCTCGCTGCAGATAGCGCAGAACGGTTTCCAGTTCGGCCGCGCCGGCTACGCCTCGGCGATGGGTGTCGTCCTGTTCTTCTTCACGTTGGTCATCGCCGTCGTCATGCTGCGCATCACGCGGCGTGAGCGGATCGAGTACTGAGGGGCGTGTCATGACCGTCACCACGCGACCCCACGACGCCGACGACGTGGACACCCCCGAGAAGTCGCGTCGAAGTGCGCCGCACCCCGGCCACGACAGCGGCGACACCGCGGTCAACGTGTTCTCGCACACGGTGCTCATCGGCTGGTCGATCCTCGTCCTGGTGCCGTTCATCTGGGCTTTGGTCGCCGCGACGAAGACGTCGAGGGAGATCTTCGGCAGCCCCTGGTCGTTGCCTGAGTCGCCGCAGTGGAGCAACTTCGCCAGGGCCTGGGACAAGGGCGTCGGCGACTACCTGCTCAACAGCATCATCGTCGTGACAGGGGGCGTGCTCCTGACGATGCTGCTGGGCTCGATGACCGCCTATGTGCTCGCACGCTACGAGTTCCGTGGCAACCGTGTCATCTACTACTTCTTCGCTGCCGGGATGATGTTTCCTGTCTTCCTCGCGATCGTGCCGCTCTTCTTCGTGGTGCAGACGCTCGGCCTGCTGTCGACGTACCACGGGCTGATCCTCGTCTACACGGCCTACTCACTGCCGTTCACCGTGTTCTTCATGCACTCGTTCTTCCGCACCCTGCCGACGGAGATCGCCGAGGCGGCGGTGATGGACGGCTGCTCGCACTCCGCCGTGTTCTTCCGGGTGATGCTACCGATGGCCAGACCCGGCCTGCTGAGCATCGGCATCTTCAACGTGCTGGGACAGTGGAACCAGTTCGTGCTGCCGTCGTTCCTGTCGCCAGAGAAGCCGGTACTCGCACAGGGCATCGCGCAACTCCTTGCGAGCCAGCGGTACGAAGGCGACTGGGGTGCGTTGTTCGCCGCACTCACGGTCGCGATGGTTCCGGTCGTGGTCGTCTATCTCGTCTTCTACCGCCAGGTCCAGGCCGGCCTCACCGGCGGCACGCTGAAGTAGGACCACACCGCATCCGGCTACAGCTGAGGAACCAACGAACAGGAGCTTTGTGACGCCTGCAGTCCAGACCACCCACCTCGCCGTCGAGATCGCCACCCAGCCCGACAACTGGGCCGAAGCCGCCCACCTCGCCACGACCTACACCGATGTGCTCCCCGAGCCCGGCGAGCGGGTCGCCGTGATCGGCTGCGGCACGTCGTTGTCGATCGCCCGCGCCTACGCCACGCTGCGCGAGGGAGCGGGCCTCGGAGTGACAGACGCGTGGCCAGCCAGCGCAGCACGGTTAGGCCGCCC
>JACDHG010000206.1 GCA_013821195.1 Propionibacteriales bacterium | reverse complement strand
CCGATCGAGGGCCTTGCCTCCGAGGACTCCGACGACGACTACATCTCCTTGATGCGCCAGAACCTGGCGGCCCTCCAGAAGGCGAACGACTGCACATGACCACCGCGATCGCCGTGCGCGACGGCAACATCGCCCTCGGCGGGCGACCCGTCGTCCGGGGCGTCGACCTGTCGGTGCGCCGTGGCGAGGTGGTCGCACTGCTGGGCAGCAACGGGTCGGGCAAGACGACCCTAGTCCGCGGCCTGATGGGGCTGGTCCCGTGGAGCTCTGGCGACGTCCAGCTGCTCGGCACGCCGCAGCGCCGGTTCAACGAGTGGCACCGCCTCGGCTACGTGCCCCAGGAGGGCAGCGCCAACTCCGGCATCCCCGCCACCGTCCTCGAGGTCGTCTCGTCGGGTCGCCTGTCACGGCGCCGGCTCCTGCTCCCGCTGCCCCGCCGCGACCGCGACGCGGTCCGGGCCGCTCTCCGGGCGGTCGAGCTCGAGGACCAGCAGCACGATGCCGTCAGCCAGCTCTCCGGTGGGCAGCAGCAACGCGTCCTCATCGCCCGAGCCCTCGCCGGCGAGCCCGACCTGCTGGTGCTCGACGAGCCCAACGCCGGCGTCGACCGCCACAACCAGGTCGGCCTCGCGGCGACCCTCCGCCCGATGGTCGAGTCCGGTGCCACGGTGTTGCTCGTGCTCCACGAGATGGGCCCGCTCGCGGAGCTGATCGACCGCGTCGTCGTGCTGCGCCACGGACGGGTGACGTATGACGGCATACCCCCCACCGACGACTCCCTCGACGAGTTCCACTCACACCACCACAGCCGCCACCAGCGCGACCGGACACCACTGGGCGGTGGGCCGCTGTGAGCATCCTCCAGTACGACTTCATGGTCCGCGCCCTGCTGGCCGCCCTCTTCACCGGGCTCGCGGCCCCGGCCGTCGGCACCTACCTCGTCCAGCGGCGGCTCGCCCTGATGGGCGACGGCATCGGCCACATCGCCGTGACAGGTGTCGGCCTCGGTCTGCTGACCGGCCAGTCCCCCGTCCTGACGGCCGTCATCGTCACCGTGCTCGGCGCCACCCTCATCGAGGTGGTCCGCGAGCGCGGGCGCACCAGCGGCGACGTGGCGCTCGCGCTGCTCTTCTACGGCGGAATCGCCGGCGGCGTGCTGGTGATCGGCCTTGCCGGCGGCAGTGCCCAGACGCTGCAGAGCTACCTGTTCGGCTCCATCACCACGGTCTCGGTCACGGACGTGTGGACGGTCATCGCGCTGGCGGCGGGGGTGGTCTTCTTGGCTCTCGGCCTTGCGCCCCAGCTCTTCGCGGTCTGCCAGGACGAGGACTACGCCAAGGTCGCAGGGCTCCCCGTACGCTTCTACAACCTGCTCACGTCGGTGCTGGCGGCCGTCACCGTCACGGTGGCGATGCGCACGGTCGGCCTCCTGCTGGTCAGTGCCCTGATGGTCGTGCCGGTGGCTACCGCCCAGCAGCTGACCAAGGGCTTCAAGGCCACCATCCTCGCCGCGATGGGGCTCGGCGCCCTCGCCTCGCTCGGCGGTGTGGTGACGAGCTTCTACGTCGACGTCGCACCGGGCGCGACGATCGTGCTGCTGGCCCTGGCCGGCTTCGCGGCCGCCTGGCCGGTCGGCAGCCTGCTGCGGCACCGGCGGCATGCGGGCGCACCCTTCGAGGTCGACCCCGGCCTCCCGCATCTGTCGGTGCCGGAGGACCATCGGCATACCCACGGCGTCGACTGCGGCCACGTGGCGGTCCGGCACGGCGACCACGTCGACTACGTCCACGACGGGCACCGCCATGCCCACCACGGCGACCACTACGACGAGCACTGACGTATGACGCCTGCCCGCCGGCTCCGCCTTGACTCAAGGATCCGACTGTCACGTCGCCAGAACAGCGCCACAGTCGGATCGTTCCGCAGCATCCGCCAACACCGTCAGGCCCGCCGACAGCAGGAGACGAGATGACCACGAAAGCAGTCACAGTCGGAGCGCGGCCGACCCGACAGCGCAAGGCAGTGGCCGCCGCGCTCGGCGACGTGGAGGACTTCCGTAGCGCCCAGGACATCCATGCGCTGCTCAAGGAGCGCGGGGACGACGTCGGGCTCACGACCGTCTACCGCACCCTCACCGCCCTCGCCGACGCCGGCGACATCGACGTCCTGCGTACGCCGGACGGCGAGTCCGTCTACCGGCAGTGCAGCACCGGTCACCACCACCACCTCGTATGCCGGCAGTGCGGCCTCACGGTCGAGATCGAGGGTCCGGCCGTGGAGGCGTGGGCGACCAAGACCGCCCACCGGCACGGGTTCGCCGAGGTGGAGCACACCCTGGAGATCTTCGGCACCTGCGCCGACTGCGCCGCCCCTGCCTGACTGCCCGCGCTTCCTGCGCCGGTCTGGAACGCGACTGCACCCACGCTGCCACAGGGCTACAACCGCGTACGAAACGGGACCGGGCGGAGGGTCGGCGCCCCCCACCAAGTCGCTGTGTGCGTCTCGCGTCGCGTCTCAGTCGTACCTGGTCCACGCAGTGTCGTTGTGGCCGCCTGCAGTCATCGTGTCGATCGATCCGGCTCTCGCGTCGCCAGAGCCGCGTCACAGTCGGATCCAGCCGCGCTCGGCGCATCCCTGCCGCCGTTTCAAGCCGCCCCACGTGTCCTCAGTCGCACCTGGCCCACGGAGGATCGTCGTGACCACCGGCCTCGACGATGACCCAGCGGTCACCCTGCTGCTGGAGGTCGTAGTCGATGGACCAGACCAGACAGGTCGCGTCCCGAGCAGTGGCCGGACCGTATCCAGGACTCTGCTGGCTCCGGAACGTCGCCCACGCACGTGGCCGTGACGCAGCTCCGCTGATCGACAGGATCTCCAGCTGGTCGTCGTATGTCGTCGCGTAGTCGCGGAGCCACTGTCGCGGCGTGCTGTCGGCCCGCATCTGCGGACTGAGCCAACTCATCGCATCGTCGTAGTCACCGTCGTTGATGGCTTCGAGATAAGAGCGCAGGGTCTCCCGTACACCCCTCTCCACCGGATCGACCGGATCGACCGGATCGGTCGGACCGAATGGTGACTGCGGGTCGTCACAGCCGGGTGTCGGGGGGAGGGTGAGGCTCGCAGTCGAGTCGATGGCCGGGCCGATCTGGGAGACCGGAACGGCGAAACCGATGCCTTGAGCGCGTCGACGGATCGCGTCGGCGAGGCCGACCACCTGCCCACGGTTGTCGAGCAGGGGGCCTCCGGAGTTGCCCGGGTTGATCGCCGCATCGGTCTGGAGGAGTCCGGAGTAGGTGCCCGACTCGGTGCTGATGGTGCGACCAAGCCCCGAGATGGTGCCCTCGGTCAACGACTTGGGCTCCCCGAGGGGATAGCCGATCACCGCGATATGGGTGCCTGGCTGCGGATCAGCCGATGCCAGCGTGAACACGTGCCTCCCAGACGCAGGTCGGTCGAGCTGGAGCAACGCCAGATCGAGAGAGGGTTCGACCCCGATGATGGACGCACCCACGCGGCTCCCGTCGAAGTCGACCTCGACTCCCGTGGCTCCGTCGATGACGTGCGCGGCCGTCACCATCGTCAGTTCGTCCACGAGGAAGCCCGTCCCCGTGTACGCGGCGTCACACGTCTGCGCAGAGACGAGTGCCACTCCCGACTCGACGTCTGCGTACACCGCGGAGAAGTCTCGGGGTGGGGGAGGCACCGTCGGCGCCGTAGTCGTCGCCGCGGTAGTCGTCCCAGGGGGAGGTGCGGTGGTGGCTGCTGGCGCCGCGGCAGACGAGGTGACAGTCACCACCGACTGACCGGGAGTCGAAGGCGAGTCACTGGCGGCGGGCGCAAAGGGCCCGGTGCCGGTGAGCCAGAGTCCCCCACCCACGACGAGCGACAGCAGTATGACGACGCTCGCCCCGGCCACCAGCATGGCCCCGCCCTTGCGCCTGGGACCCGGTGGCGGGGAGGCGGAGTAGACGGGTGCCGACTCACCAGGCGAGGCGAACCCCTGCTGGTAGCGGCGGAGGCCGCACCGCAGACAGGCGGGCGCGAACGGCGACAGCGCGACGCCGCAGCGCGGACACTGCTCCATCAACTCTCCTGACTGCCTGATCTCCGGTGGAGTCTAGGCGGCCTGTGGCGCTATGGGTTGGTTATGGCGAATCGAGCCCCAGGCGCTGCCGACCGGGGCTCCCGCCCCCCGAGATGCGGGAAAGTGCGGTGCGACACGCCGCTGAAGAACTGCAGTTTCCCGCGATTCCGGGGAGGGCGGCCGCCGGGTCAGGCGGTGCCGTGACGTCGGTCGCGACGGGCGTAGATGTCGATCGCCTCGAAGAGGGTACGCCGGTCGACGTCCGGCCAGAGGACGTCCAGGTAGACCAGCTCGGCGTACGCCGACTGCCAGAGCATGAAGTTGCTGAGCCGGTGCTCGCCGGACGAGCGCAGCACCATGTCGACGTCGGGCAGCTCCGGCACATACAGCGCCCGCGCCAGCGCCTTCTCGTCGATCCTCGCCGGGTCGATCTCACCGGCAGCAGCGCGTCGCGCCAGCTCTCGGGCGGCGTCGGCGAGCTCGGCCCGCCCGCCGTAGTTGACGCACATCGTCAGCGTCAGCACCCTGTTGTCGCGGGTCATCTCCTCCGCGACCTGGAGCTCGTTGATGACCGACGCCCAGAGCCGGGGTCGCCGCCCGGCCCACCGGACACGCACCCCCATCGCGTGCATCTCGTCACGCCGACGCCGGATCACGTCACGGTTGAAGCCCATCAGGAACCGCACCTCGTCGGGAGAGCGCTTCCAGTTCTCCGTGGAGAAGGCGTATGCCGACACGCACCCCACCCCCGCCGCGATGGCGCCCTCCACGAGGTCGAACAGCGCCGCCTCGCCCTGCTCGTGCCCGGCCGTCCTGGGCAGCCCGCGGGCCTCCGCCCAGCGGCCGTTGCCGTCCATGATGACCGCCACGTGGCGGGGGATCTGCTCCCGCGGCAGCTGTGGCGGCGCCGCCCAGGGGTCGTCGG